>NZ_MRBY01000002.1 GCF_001904615.1 [Limnothrix rosea] IAM M-220 | reverse complement strand
TGTCTCATTTGTTGGCATTTTCCTACCAACGCTGCATAGTCAATCCCGGAGAGCCCGTTTTTCGATTTTTTCTAAGGCTTGAAAAACTTGCCATAGTCGATCTATATAGTCATCATAACTGGGATCTAAGGGAACAATAACAGCATTTTCGCTCTCTCTCTTCCATAAAGAGGCAACACCTTCACGCTCTTTTATTTTTTCCCAGCCCGTTTGCTTGAGATAAAAACATAAACTCTCAACAGAAAGGTTATTTAAGATAGTTAAATCATAGTTCTTCATTTTAACCAAATAATCTGTCGACAGATTCTTTCATTATTTCAAAGAGAGCATCGGGAGTTAAAATATTATCTTTAGGGATGCTAATTGTTATATTAGAGGAATTTGATGTTTCTTCTTCCCCAACTAAATCAATCCAGTAAATACAGTTTTGAGCGACAATTTTTTCTGGTGAAATCAATAGCCAAGATTCAACATTCCTAGGCACTAGAACTACAATAAGAACTCTTTTGACAGAAACTTTTTCTTTGATCAACCAATTGTAATTCTTGACTGGTATTGAGTACCTAAAAGAATCAGAAGTTTCAGATAATTTTTGCGATGTACACTTGACTTGAAGATCTAATTTTCCTCCATCTATTCCATTAATTTCATAAGGAGATGCAATGGTCAGGTCTAACCCTGAAGCATCCAAATTATGATCTGCTTCTAACACAGAAAATTCATGAATCGCAGATACGGCTTGAACCAAGCCATAGCTAAAAAGTTCTTTTTTGGGATTGTCTTTTGTATTTTTCTTCTCAGCCACTCTCGTGAAGTCCTTAGTCCAATGCTAGAAAAGCTCGAATTTCAATGTAACTGTAGTACGAATGACTCTAGTTAAGCACAGTTTTTATGATTTTTTACTCTAAATTTTTGAGGTCGCTCTCCCACCTCACAGCAGAAGAGCGATCGCCGTTATTTCATCAATTAATCAACCCCTTCGATGGGTGCAAAACCTTGACGTTGAACGTTCTCAGTTACATGACGTGGCTCTAGGAATTGCAGGAGATAATCAGGGCCACCAGCCTTGGAACCAACACCAGACATCTTGAAGCCACCAAACGGTTGACGCGAGACGATCGCCCCCGTAATCCCCCGATTGATATAAAGATTACCCACTTCAAACTCCTCCGTTGCCCGCTCAATGGAGAGGGGAGTACGCGAGTAAATCCCACCAGTCAGCGCATAGTCCGTGCCATTGGCAACCTCTAACGCCTCATCAAAGGAACTCACCTTAATCACCGCCAGCACTGGCCCAAAAATCTCCTCTTGGGCGATCGCATGGTCAGCTTTTACCCCAGTGAAAATCGTGGGCGACACATAGAAACCATTGTCCGGAACTTCGGTTTCAAAGGCGACGGTGGATTGCTCCTTACCCTTGAGAATGTAGTCTTTGATTTTTGCTTGGGCAGAGCCGTCAATCACAGGCCCCATCTTGACGCTGGGATTATCCGTTTCACCGACATTAATGGATTTCACCGCTTCCACCAGACGCTCGACGAAGGTGTCATGCACCGCATCCATCACAATGGCACGGGAACAAGCTGAACACTTTTGACCGCTATAACCAAAGGCAGAATGGAGCACACCCGCCACCGCTTGATCGAGGTCGGCACTGTCATCGACGATGATGGCATTCTTACCACCCATCTCCGCAATGACGCGCTTGAGATGCTTTTGACCGGGTTGCACGATCGCCGCATTCGCATAAATATCACAACCCACTTCGCGGGAACCAGTGAACGCGATTAGATGCACATCGGGATGTTTCACCATGTAGTTACCAACGGTAGAACCCCGCCCCGGCACAAACTGGAACACACCTTTGGGCATTCCGGCTTCGATGAGAATTTCGGCGATTTTCTAAACTAACTCAAGGGCGAGATCTTCTTCCCAAACTACGGTTTTATCCATCTGTCCACTTTCTGCAAAGGTTTTGGCAGCTTGCAAAACAGTTTCAAGAGCAACACATTGTTTTTCTGGATATGGACTTTCTTGCCCGCCAACCATGACGTTCACTTCGCGCTCTGATTTAGATGGATCAATGATGTTGTGAAAACTTTCGTCTGCTAGGGCAACATAAGCGACATACTGTCCTTGACCCCCACCAATTGCCATATGTACTTCGTCTTCGGTTTCCAGCGTGACTAAGGTTTGTGTTTTCGCATTGAGGCGACGGATTTCCGTTTCAATGTCTGACCAGTTTTCTACTGCTTTCGTCACTAAATCGTTTCTGTTACCTTGCCAATTTTCAAATGAGAAGTAGGAGATAAACATAATAAAAATCTCAAGTTATTTGAATAATTTGACGACCGCTGGGACTAATAATTTCGAGGGTTTTGACTCCTAGTTGTCTTGCCATTCCCTTGATGCCACCCCTCAAACCGCAGGCTCGGCAAGGATCACGATCTACCACTAATTTTACATAATCACTTCGTACTCCAGCATCAAAAGCTTGTTGGAAGACATCTGCTTCGGCATGGGTACGGGAGATGAAATTGACTCTTAATGTAATCTTCCGGCGATTTGGATTTCGGCTGGAGTTAACGCCAAAGTAAGTCTTGTCTCCTATTTGTAACTTAGTAACTGTGGCATTATCTTCTTCGCTACCTGCTACTGGAAAACCCATTTTCTCTCGGTAGTCTACAAGAGATTGCAACTCGTCGATTTTCTTCTTTTTATTAGACTTTAAAGCAGCACTTTGATGATTGCTACGGTTCACTTTAGAAGATTTCGAGAACTGTCCGCTTCCCCACTGTTGGTCAATGTCTACAAGGTAGTTAACTGATGACTGATGACAGTCAGAAACTTCTGATAACAAATCCTGAAGTTTAGCGAGTTTTAACGAAATTTCCTCTGCTGAAGACTCTAGTAAATCCTCCGAAGCCTGATGAATTGTATAAAGGCAAGATAATGTTCTAGCTAAATTTACTCGAAAACTTGCAATTTCTTCTGATAGAGACATTATATATTATCCCCATCGGTCACGAATTTCGTCCAAAAGTTCAGTACTTGTATTGAGGCGAGAACCAACCTCTTCTAAATTATCCATCAAGACAGCAAATTTATTGCTTAATTGTTCTGCTTCAGTAGAAGGAATACCTTGAGACACAGAATCGATCTCTTCAAGTCTATCTACAAGCTCTTTAATCATTTGGCGAAACTCTTCAATTACTTCAATTAAATTCATTTTCTTCTTAGTAAACAATCGAAAAGTAAATAAGTAAGTGCTACTTGATGAAGTGTCTCCAAAGAGTATCTTCTACTGCAATGGTACTACCCTCTGGCTTCTCTATTTTTGGTACATTTACAAACATTCTGCCAGCGTGACCATCTAGCCAACATCGCCCGCGTTGATCTGGCGTAATCGTTCCGGCGATCGCATCATTAAGCATACGCTGACTGGCATCGGGGGAAACTCTAAAAATGTTTTTTTCTTCGCACTGGTCTGTCACTTGTTTAGAGACAACTTCAGTAGTGGGACGCTGTGTGCAATACAAAACTTGGATTCCGTATTTTCGTCCTTTACGGGCATATTCTTTTAAGCGTTTCTCAATTGTTCCCTTGACCTTGTATTGGGCATCGGCGATATCTGCCGCTTCGTCGATAATCCATAGCGTTCTGTCGATATCCACTCCTTCTTGTTCCAGAGATTTAATATTTGAGACCTTATACTGCTTCATTAAGCCTAAACGTCTTTCATACTCTTCTTGGTGAATTTTCTCTACGAAATCAACACAGTCGTCAAGCTCATCTACAATCTCAACATTTAAGTTAAGGTCTTGTAAGTATTGGAAGTCAACACCACCGAAATCAGAAATATAGATTTTCCTTCGTGGGTTAACAAATAGGAATTGGAACACAATCCAATTTAGAAAATTAGTTTTTCCTGAGCCGGGCAAACCTGCAATAAGGCGATGTGGAATTTCTGCCCAAGAAGAAAGCACTGGCTCTTCATTATCATCTAATCCAACTATATATGTATCTTTTGTAATAAGGTGTCGATATTTCGTGAAAATCTCTTCATCTTGAAATTGACAAGCATTCTGTTGTTGTTCAGGCATACAAGAAGCAAAAAATCTGATGAATTTTGAGAATTCTGAATATGTAGTCAGATGGTGTAAAGGCTTAAGATTGGCAATAGTGGGGATTTTCGCTTTGTGAGCTTTAGATAATGCCGAGCTGCCTCGGAGAACAAGCTCTTTCGATTCTATACCACTCTGATTTTTGTCAGATATAGACGACAATAATTTCTGTTCCTGAACTGCCTGCAAGGATTCTTCAAAGGTTAAAACAGGTTCTGGTATATCTAATGATCCATCATCCCAAGTAGATAAAAGCCCCTTCGATTTTCGCGTTTTCTTAATATGTTGGTTTTCTAGGTTCTTTCCTTGTTCAGTGTTCCAACCGTGCCATTCGAATCCAGTAAAAGCTTGTGCCTTATGTGCAGCATCTAAACCATCTTTGAAAAGAAAATTTCCTGCATCAAATGAGTAAAGCTGTAAACTTTTACAGTTGTTATTTCTCTGCGTAAGAATAGCATTTAATGCTGTCAATATAGCAACTGTATCAATAGCATTTGCTCCAAGTGCACGAATACTATAATTAAATAAGGGATTTTCTAAGTAATGAGACTGGTAATACTCGTAAATTTTATCAATATTTTTTGTTGACTTATTTCGTTCTAGTATTTGATTGGATTCTTTAATTGCTTTACTTAGAGTATGATTCTGCTCTAAACTTTTATCTCTGGAGAGGACAATATCTACAATCAACTTCTCAGATTCATTTTCTTCTAGGAAATCTAATAAAATAAAATCATCATCGTCATTTGCATACTCAAATATTTTAGGCAAGTGTAATGGATGAGGAACATATGTAGAGAGATCATTAGAGTTGACAAATTCCCCAAACTTACATAAATGACTGATAGAGCCGACCCAATCAAACAAATCAAAGAGTTCAATCTTGTGTTCCTTTACTTCGTACCATCTTCCTAAGCTTCCTTTTAACTGACCTGCTAAAACTTGAGCACTACCAGTATGTGGTGAGTTAGAACCTGAGCTGATTAGTATAAAAGATTTAAGCTTTTCTTCTTCAGAAGGATTATATAAATGACGAATAGAGAAGGAAAAATCAGAATAAGTTGATTGAAGAGAATTAAGAAGTTGTTCATATGCAGTCAGACGAAATAAACCGAAGTTTTTCGATTGAGACTTATTATTAGACTTCGTATTCAACTTGAAGCAAATGGTATTAGACAAGCTCATGATTTCCAATTCTGCTGCAGTACATCAATAATTTCTCTTAGGCTGTTAATTTGATTATTCAGCCTGTAGGATTCATTTTCCTGTCTAGATTTATCTCTTTGGACATTAAACATTTGCAAAATGCCTAAAAGAATAAGTAATCCGCTTCCAATATAAAACCATTTAATCATTTCAATGTAACCTCCAACTAAAACATGACTAGTAACACTTCGTTTCTCCTATCCACGGAGTGCCGGAGTAGTGTTGATCCATAAACTTAGCGAAACCTTTAGCATCAGACTCGCTATTAAAAGACGCAATTTGTATTTTGCCTCTTTGCCTTGCTCTACTTTGAGACTGAGCTTTAGGAACATCTTTGCAAGTGTTAATGATTTCACTCCAGTTGGAATTCGTATAGCTAATAAATACCGGATTCCAACATTCACCAGCACTAGGAGCTTTTGGAGTTCCACAACTATTTTTTGGGTAGTTTTTTTCATACCATTGCTTCGTACTTGCTGTAGTAGAAGTTCCCTGTTTAGCTGTCACGTTATTTGACCGAGATCCAAAAGAACCGGTACATGACGAAAACGCAAAAGTACAAATTAAAATGATCACCCCCCAAATAATTAAATTTCGAGCATTTTCTAGTACTGTGTCAAAATTGACATTAAGTTTTTGAGAAGAAGAATATAAATCACTAATTATTTGTTGTACTTTCTTAGTGAAATCTTCCTTGAAATTATTTAGATCCTCTTTTTTACTCTGATATTGGCTGTAGCTATAACTTGAACAATCGAATATAACTACGTTTTGCCACTTTGCAAACTTTTGAGATTGACTTTCAATTTCAGTAGACGGCAAACGTTCTTTTTTAAATTGACTGAATGCCTTATTTAAACCACCAATGTTATCGTTAAACTTCCTGCTCTCTGTTTCAAGAATATCTAATTGTTGTTGGACTCCAGTAATTGACTTTACAATTTCGTCTTGATATGAAGCTTCAATATTTTGCAGTATCTTACTTAGCGTGGAAACAGAACATACTTTAGTCGCCATTGTAAAGATTGAACTTATGCTTTCATTTTTTCGTTTGAGGAATTGAGCAAAAGTATACAATTCTGATTGATTAGAATTTTGAAAGTCAATACTCAGGATGTCATTCTCTTGGTAAAGAGCTGCATCAGAGAGTTTTCTTAAATCATCAACTGTTTGGTCAGAGCTATTAAAAAAACGACTCAAACTATCTTCTAGATTTTTTTTAAAGAATGTGTCTTTACTACTTTTGTATTGAGTTAATATGCTTTGAAGTTGTTCAAAAGAGACTTGTTGAATTTCTGGGTTTTGAGAAATAACAAGACCCAAGTATGCTCCTCTCGTTTGAGTAAAAAACAATACATCCTTAACTATATCTAATGCTTGACCATAGATAGCTTCAGACTTTAATAGTTCTTCCGTAGGGCCATAAATCCAAAATTCCAAAAATCTTTCGTATTCAGCCGTAAACTCACCTTTACTATCTAGTCGTTGGATTTTATGAAGTTGCTGTAGATTACGTTCAAGAACTTCCTTTTTAATTCTTCGCGGCGACTCTGATAGATCTCCCCCTTCAGAATGTTCAAGCAAGTGACTTGGAAAACCAATTCCTTGAATTGCTTCTGTTGCAGCCCAAATTGTAAGGTCATTAGTTTTATTTTTTAGTTCGCTACAGAGAATTTTTAGTAATTCTTGGCTTTCCGAAGACATACCACTAGCCAAAGAAACTTTATAGCTATCTGTTAAATGTCCAAATCCTTGCAAAGCCAGCGCTTTCTTAGGTAGATTTTTTGTCTTTCCTAACACTGTTGCAAATAGACCGAGTGCTTTATCAGGCTGCGTTTCTGCAAGGGACAAAAACATTTCGACTTGATCTCCCGCATTAGCTTGATGGTCATAGACCATTAATAAGTCTTTTGCATCATTGATATGAAGGGACTGAATTTCGCTAGATGATGCCGGCTGAATTTGGGAAAAGTCCATATTTGTATCCTAGAAAAGCCTGTTTTACCTAAGTTAAAATACAAAAAATAAATATATTTACGTAAGTGCTTGTTCTTGCTTAAATCAATGTTTAGAACAACATAACCAATAAAAAAAGCACCTCTAGGGTGCTGATAAAATCTGAAATATATTGTTACAAAGTACTAGGGTTGCACTTATTTATCTGACCTAAAAATATTACTTTTATGAGTTAATCAACTCCTTCAATAGGTGCAAAACCTTGACGTTGAACATTTTCAGTCACATGACGTGGCTCTAGGAATTGCAGGAGATAATCAGGGCCACCCGCTTTAGAACCCACACCAGACATCTTGAAGCCACCAAACGGTTGACGCGACACGATCGCCCCCGTAATCCCCCGATTGATATAAAGATTACCCACTTCAAACTCCTCCGTTGCCCGCTCAATGGAGAGGGGAGTGCGCGAGTAAATCCCACCAGTCAGCGCATAGTCCGTGCCATTGGCAACCTCTAACGCCTCATCAAAGGAACTCACCTTAATCACCGCCAGCACTGGCCCAAAAATCTCCTCTTGGGCGATCCCGTGGTCAGCCTTTACCCCAGTGAAAATCGTGGGGGACACATAGAATCCATTGTCTGGCACCTCCGTTTCAAAGGCGACGGTGGATTGCTCCTTACCCTTGAGGATGTAGTCCTTAATTTTTGCTTGGGCAGACCCATCAATCACAGGCCCCATCTTGACGCTGGGATTATCCGTTTCACCGACATTAATGGATTTCACCGCTTCCACCAGACGCTCAACGAAGGTGTCATGCACCGCATCCATCACAATGGCACGGGAACAAGCCGAACACTTTTGACCGCTATAACCAAAGGCAGAATGGAGCACTCCCGCCACCGCTTGGTCGAGGTCGGCACTGTCATCGACGATGATCGCGTTCTTTCCGCCCATCTCCGCAATGACCCGCTTGAGATGCTTTTGACCCGGTTGCACGATCGCCGCATTCGCATAAATATCACAACCCACTTCGCGGGAACCAGTAAAGGCAATGAGATGCACATCGGGATGTTTTACCATGTAGTTACCAACGGTAGAACCCCGCCCCGGCACAAACTGGAACACACCTTTGGGCATTCCGGCTTCGATGAGAATTTCGGCGATTTTTGCGCCGATGACGCTGGAGGTGGCGGCAGGCTTTAACAGTGTGCAGTTACCAGTTACCAGTGCTGCAACGGTCATACCTGTGGCGATCGCAAAGGGAAAATTCCAAGGAGAAATAACCACCGCAATGCCGCGTGGTTGGTAATGGTAACGGTTGGTTTCACCGCACACATCATATTTTTTGAAACCGCGCACTTGGGAGAGGTCATCGGGTTTCACGTCGAAACCATGGGCGAGACGCTCCATTTCATCGGCATAGTAACGACAAAAATCGATCGCTTCCGACACTTCCGGATCAGCTTCGCGCAAGGTTTTTCCGGTTTCAAGACAAATCCAAGCATTCAATTCATGGCGGCGGGTTTCCATGATTTCGGCAGCTTTACGGAGAATGTTGGCCCGTTCGGTAGCAGGGGTTTTCTTCCATGCGGGAAAGGCAGCTTTAGCAGCGGCGATCGCCTCTTGTGCTTGCTCCTGAGAAATTTGCCCAACCTTACCTATAAGTTCTGCTGAACGAGAAGGATTTACCGAATCTACAAAATTTTCGGTTTGCACATATTCGCCGTTGATGAAAGGCAAATAGCGTTTGCCCAGCTGCTTTTTCACTTCATCAAGGGCAAATTCTGCCTTACTCCGCAAATCTGGCTCGGCGTAATCAGTATTGGGAGCCGCATCAAAATGAATAGGGCTGGCGGCGATGTCATGGATAGTTTGGTTGAGATCGCCTGTCGGTGGTGCAATCAATTCTTCAACGGGACGTTCCTCTAGGTTTTGGCGGAGGAAAGAACTATTGGCGGTATTTTCCAGCAAACGACGAATGAGATAGGCCATCCCCGGCAGAATTTTGCCATAGGGACAATACACTCGCACCCGATAGCCTTCTTTCACCAAAGCTTTCGCCAGTTGATCGCCCATGCCATACAGCACCTGACATTCAAAGTTGCGGCGGGGAATATTCAGTTCCTTGGCGATCGCACAAGCCACCGCCTGAGACCGCACATTATGACTGGCGATCGCCCCGTAGAGATACTGGTGATTTTCCAATAGCAAACGAGTCATGCGTTCGTAGTTAATATCCGTCGCGCCCTTCTCATTAAAAACGGGCTGTTCCCAATGATTTTGCAAGGCATTAATCGTTTCCTGATCCCAATAAGCACCCTTCACAAGGCGGACAGTGATGGGTGTGCCCCGCTCCTTTGCCCATGCAACCAGACCTTCTAGATCGGCATAAGAATCCCGCAAATATCCCTGCATCGTTACGCCAATATCACGGCGATCGCGGAACTCTTCTTCCATCAAAACTTCCTTAAGAATTTGCAGCGTGAGAGTCTTATATTCGTAGTGCTCCATATCAAAATGAACAGCCACTCCAAGGTCTTTCGCGTGACGTAATAACAGCCGTACCCTTTCAGCCACATTTGCTTTACTGCCCGCCGGATCGAGGGGATCAAATTGCGAATAAAACGCCGTTAATTTTACCGACACCTGAACTTTTGCGAGGGCTTCTCCATCCGCTTCATCAATGGCATTCACCTTAGACCAACGCTTCGCTTCTGCTGCAAGATCTGCCATCAAATCCAAATAGGTTTGTTGATATTGTTGCGCTTCCGATTCTGTGATTACCGCTTCGCCGAGGAGGTCAATCGTAAACGCCATTTTGTCCTTGCGCAGCCGTTCGACAGTTTTTAGAAGTTGTTTAGTGTTTTCGCCAGAAATATATTTAAAAGCGAGGGTTTCCACCGATTTACTAATGGTTGCGGCGGCAATTTGGGCTGGCGGCGAATTCGGTTCTGTAAAGTTTAAAATTTTCTTCAGAGCAGCGGGCAACTCAACGGTATCATCGCCTAAATATTGCTGGAGATGACGGGCGATTTCACCGTTATCTTTTAGGGCAGGTAAGGTATCAATAAAGCGAAACAATTGCACCCGTAAAAAGGGGTTTTCCATTGTCCAGCCCAGTAATTTATCGTCTAGGCGCATTTGATCCTGTAATTTTGAGAAAAATGAGCGTTTTTCCCGTGTTGCAGAGATTAATTCTTTGGCGATCGCCTGAGTTTTTGTTTCGTAAGGGCTTTGAGCTTGCATGACTACAATGAGCGAAGAGAATATAAAAAATGTCCAGCCTTCTATTTTACGAAAAACACTACCTTTAAATGTTACTTAGACTGCAAATTGTTGGTGTTTGTAATTAAAACAATTATTCATCACTAAAGTAGAGCGATCACTCACTCCAGTTCCCATCAGATCCAGCCATGATTAAAATCAAAAACCAGAGTATTTATTGGCATCATCAAGTTATTTTTTGTATGCGATGGCTTCCGGGAATTTTAGTTAGTTTCCGGTTTGCTGTTGCTCCCTTGCTACTGTGGGATGCTGCCGATCAGCGTACCAGTTCTTGGTTTGTCGTTGGCTATATCTTGGCGGTGTTATCGGATATTTTTGACGGCATTATCGCCCGCCGTTTGGGGGTGAGCACCACCGCCTTACGTCAGGCGGATAGTTGGGCTGATATTTCTCTTTATTTGTGTATTGCCATCAGTGCTTGGCTCGTATACCCAGAAGTCTTAGTCGCCTTCAAAATACCGCTACTCTCGGCGATCGCCATTCAGCTTTGTTTGTTTACGGTGAGTTTGATTAAATTCAAAAAAATGCCCAGCTTCCATACCTACACTGCCAAAGCTTGGGGACTGGCACTCTTGATTGCAACCATTGCGTTATTTGGTTTTAATTATGCGGAAACCCTTTGGTTGGCGATCGCCTTGTGTTGGCTGAATACCGTCGAAGAAATTCTGATGACCTTAGTTTTACCGGTATGGCAGTGCGATATTTTAAGCTTGTTTCACGCATTACAACTCCGGAAAACAATGGTTTAATCGACGTGGCGATCGCCCCGATAACTTGCCCCATAATAGGCAATCATCCAAAACTCAGAAAACGTGATGCGGTAAGCTTTGTCGCGCTTCTGTCTCTATAAATCCCTGCTATGATCAAAATACCTTTCTAAATTAGATGTGCAATGAATTATCCTAATTTTCCAGAAGAAATTCCTTGGACTGAAGCTGCCAAGGTGAAATATAAAAATATTCCTTTTTATGCCCGCTCCCAAGCTCGCCAAACTATTGAAGAGCTAGCTCGTGAAGAGGAAGTTGAAGAAATTACAGCGGAATTAGTCGTTCGCGCGCAACAGCGTTTTGGCAAATAAGTGTCTTACATCAAATGTTTTGCTAATAGCATCTTGGTCATCAAGGTGGCGATCGCCTGCGCATTTTTTGATTTTCTCAATTACAAACCTTGTCATTATCGGTAGAGGAGCTAGGACTTCAGATTATGCTGAAAAGCAAACCTCTCCACTGCGAATGAGTCCGAAAAACCAATGATTTTTGATGCCGCGAATTTAGGATACTGGGTACTGCTGGGTTTGGGTATAGTGCTTTTCCTCTTCGTGATTTTTTCTGGCGGAGGCGACGATGATCTGGATGCGGAAGTTGATGCGGATTTAGACGTGGACGTTGATGTGGATGCTGATATTGACGCGGATGTGGATGCAGACATTGATGGCGATGTCGATGGTGATGTTGAGGCGGACGGTAGTTCTGGCGTGCTCTCGGTTTTATCTTGGTTTGGGTTTGGGCAAGCTCCCTTAATGATCTTGCTGGCGATCGACTGTAGTTTATGGGGATTGCTGGGCTGGATTTTTAATGTTTGGATTGGTGCAGGTACGGGTCAAATTCCGACAGGGGTAATGGGAGCAGGTGTATTTTGGCTGAGTGGGGCGATCGCCTTGTGGAGTGGCAAACTGCTGGCTTATCCCCTTGGCAAAATGTTCGCGTCATTTGGCGAAGATGTCAGTAGCGAACGGCTCGTCGGTTGCGAGGGCACAGTCACATCAAAGATTTTGCCCCCCTACATTGACGGAAAAATCGGGCAAGTGGATGTTTACGACGCAGCACGCAACATGGTGACAGTAAATGCAAGTAGTCCCCCTTGGGCAACAGTTGTACCAACTAGAGGGCAAAAAATTATCATTGTGGAATGGACGGAACATGCCTATCTGGCGATCGCCAAAGACAGCTCCGATGAAGACCAATGGTTGCGTAAACTCCGATCCTAATAGCCCAACAGTGCGTCACATTGCAACATAAAAACACCTGATAACTGATACCTGATAACTGATCACTGATAACTGATACCTGATAACTGATCAGCATAAAGATGCTGTATGGTCTTAGCCGACATCCTGTATCCTAAAAGCTAAATCTTTGGCCATTGGCGATCGCCAGTTGCTATGAAGTTGCCACTTTTTGTGTTTATCACTTCTGCCTATGCCCGTCGAAATTATCGTCATTGTTGCCGCCGTCATTGTCTCTTGGCTCGTCTTTACGGCCTTTGTCAATATCGTTAAAACCAGTATTAAAACAGCTTTGACGATTGCGGCGATCGCCTTGATTTTGCAAATTGCCTTTGGGATTCGATCCGATCAAATTGCCGAGCAAATTATTGCTTTGCCCCGCATGATTTGGCAGTTTTTTACGCAGTAACCCTTGAAGTTTTAGGACAAAATTTATCAAGATTAAATCACTTTTTTCCTAATTTAGTAGTGTCGGTAAGGTTAGAGTGAAAACCACTAATTTTGTAGTCGGTTCGAGTTTCAAGTTACCACCGTGAGCGCGGGCAATTTCCCTAGATAAACTTAAACCTAAACCGAAGCCTTCGACTTTGCGATTATGGGAAGCATCGCCCCGTTGAAATCGTTCAAAAACTCGCTGGCGATCGCCGCCCTTTAGACCATTGGAAGAATTACTAATTTTGAAAATAATATGGTGTTGATTCTGGAACGTTTCAATAGCGATAAAACCGTTAGGAATATTGTATTTAATCGCATTAGTAATTAGATTTTGTAAGACTTGGATGATGAGTTGGCGATCGCCCTTAAGCTTTAAATTTCGTGCAAGTTTTAGTTGTAAATTTAACTCTGGAGCCATCAGTTCAATATCTTCAGTGAGCTCTAACACCAGCTCAGAAAAATCAATTGTTTGAGTTTGCAGCTTCATTTGACCCGCATCAGCCAAAGATAAAAGTAATAGTTTGCGGGTAATCGAACTGAGCCGTCGAATTTCATCTAGTAAGCGCCCAAAAGTTTGTTGTTGCGGCGAACCTGCCGGAGCATTTTGCATCGCCTGTTCTAACTCTCCCTGCAAAATAGCGAGGGGAGTTTTGAGTTCGTGGGCAGCATCACCACTAAACCGCGAAGCCTGTTGAAAGCTCCGTTCCAGACGTGCCATCATTTGATTAAACACATTTACAAGTTCAAAAAATTCTGTATCTAAATCGTTAATTGATACCCGCTGATCAAGCCCTTTTGCCGTTACTTTTTTGAGAGTATTCGTAATCTTTTGCACAGAGCCGAGGGCATTACTTGAAAGCCACCACGCCCCCGCCATTACTATCACCAACGTTGCCGGAATGAGCAGCACAAAAATATTCCGAATGAGCGCCATCTCTTGATCTATTACTTCTAAATTGACGGCGATCGCCATCTGGACAAATGGTGAAGATGCCGTGCCTAGTCGCCAATAACCATTAGTCGTTTTGATGGTTGTTAACGGTGAAAGATTGGTGAGTTCTTGAAGCTGTTGAGCCTTAAAGGGTCGTCGCTGTATATCTCGATTCATCATAGAAGGAGCAGGACGACGAGGGTTATTTAAAAAATCTTTAGGTAGTGATGGTTGTGGCGGAAAAGATAAATTAGGATTTAAATCTTTTTCCCAGTTTACTGATTGGTAAATGATGGTTTGGTCATGATTGAGGACATAGACTAAAGCATTAGAGGTGAAATTTTCTGTAAAAAATAAATTACGAGATTCTTCTAAAGATTGCCAAGCAGTACTTGGTTTGGGAATCGTGGCTTCTCGTAATAAGCGTTCTTGAATTTCAAGATCTAAATTTTGGGCTTTTGATTGATAAAGTAAAACGTAAGAAATGCCACCAAATCCTGATACTGCAATGCCAGCGAGCATGGCAGAAAATAGAGCAATTCGCAGTCGAAAAGAAGATAGTTTCAAAAGGCTTAATCTAGTAAGAAATCAATTAGCTTTAGATTGATGTTTCCGGTTTTTGAAAGCGATAGCCCACACCCCGCACACTTTCAATGCAGCCTTTACCGCCCACTTTATCGAGCTTTTTACGGATACGCTGCACGCAGACATCGACAATATTCGTATTGGGATTAAAGTCGTAGCCCCAGACATGTTCCAAAATTTGGGTTCTCGTAAATACTCGTCCCGGCGATCGCATTAAATACTCTAGAAAGTTAAACTCCCGCGAGGTGAGTTCCACCGCTTTCTCATTGCACATCACTTCCCGCGCCAGACGATCTAGTTTTAATGGCTCAACAATCAACATATTTTGGCGATCGCCGGACACCCGCCGAATCACAGCATGGATACGAGCAATCAGTTCTTCCACAAAAAATGGCTTCGCAATATAATCATCCGCACCGAGATTTAAACCATCAAGGCGATCGTCCAGTTCATTGCGCGCCGTCAGGAGAATGACCGGAGTTTGGCTGCCCGCTTTACGAATACCTTTAAGAATGGCTAGACCATCCTTTCCCGGCACCATAATATCCAGCACAATCACGTCATAATCTTGGTGCAACGCCCGATCATAACCATCGTTGCCGTTATCACAATAGTCCACCACAAAACCTTGTTCCTTAAGACCAGCACGAACAAATTCTGCAATTTTTAGCTCATCTTCGACGTAGAGAATATGCATTAAAACGATTGTAAATTCGTGCTTTCATCTTAGATTTTTTTGTTCCCCAGCAAAATTACAACTCTGTAATGAAAGGGGACATTAATCTGTAATTTTCGTGGTGCTCAATAGGGATTGTAGAGATCAAAGTTTTTAGACATGACTAATTTCCGTCGTACATTAATTCTCATTACTTCCTCTGTCGTGATTGGTATTGCTGGTTTAATGACTATTAATCAAGTTATTGCGCAACCTGAGACAGGCTCCAATTTAGAACAAAGTGAAAACATGGGCAAAAGAAGACATTCTCGCCCTGATTTTGAGGCTGCTGCGACCCAACTCGGTGTAACAACAGAGACGTTAAAAACGGCTCTCGGTGTGCCAGAAACTCGCCCCGAAAATGGTCAACGTCATCCCCGCCCTGATTTTGCTGCCGCTGCCAGCGAGCTAGGTGTTACGGAAGAAGTCCTGAAGCAAGCCCTCGGTGTACCCCGTCGCCAACGCCCCAATCTAGAAGCTGCCGCAACTCAGCTTGGCATCACCAAAACAGAACTTAAAACGGCTCTCGGTTTGCCGGAAACTCGCCCTGCAAATGGTCAACGTCCTCCTCGCCCAGATCTTGCCGCTGCGGCAACTCAACTTGGGATCACTGAAGCAGAACTTAAGGAAGCTCTTGGTATTCCTGAAGGTGGTTTTCAGAGAGGTCAACGATAATCATAGTAATCATCATATTTTGAGCTGGCTAAATTCTTGATTGAACCTTGGCCTCTCAATTTCTCACACCATGATTAAGTTCGAGGCGGTCATTAGGCGATCGCCTTTTTTCTGTTTAAGTACTCATTTGAGATATCAAAAAGATGCGTTTCAACGGATATAAAAATCACTCCTCTTCACGAGTTAGACGGGACTTACATTCGATGGCAACTAACTCTGTTTCATCAATAGCTAAGATATCAATCTCCATTGCAAAACCTTGCCGCCGAGTTCTAGCGCGAGTATAGGTTTCTTTGACATCAATCCCTTGAACACGAAATAAGGCGATCGCCGCAGGTTCGACCAACTCCTCTACAAAATGACCCCAGCAAGAAAAAAGATTACCAACGGCTTTATTTGTCTCTGCCACAGTTTTTTCTAATTTCGCAAAACGCGCATCAAATTGAACCTGAGAATTTTGGAATTGCTCATTCGTCTTTTTAAAAAGCTTATAGATATCGTCGACGCTTGGATAGTCTGTCATCTAGTGACTACTCGTACACAGACATTTACGGTCTTAGCAAGGAAGATAATTGTTCGACAGATAGAGGCTAATTAAAGGGCGATCGCCTCGTTTTTCACTAAAAACATCGATATTTTTTGATGTTATCGAGTTTTATTGATTTAATACTTATTTCAATCAAAAAAGCTCTGATTTTTTAAGTTTTTAGAGAAGTCTCATTAAGTTTTCAGGATTAACTGTGATGATAAAGAGTGAGTTGACGCAAATTTGGAAAATGTTGCTATGGCATGCTTTTGGAAAACAGTATTGGTGACGGGTTTGAGCCTCAGTTTTGTGGCTTGTGGGCAGTCTAGAACTACAGAACAAACAAAATTAGTGTTGACGGGATCAAGTACTGTTGCGCCCCTTGTTAATGAATTGGGGAAAAAGTTTGAAGCGGCGAATCCCGGTATTCGGGTGGATGTGCAAACGGGTGGTTCTTCTCGTGGGTTTTCTGATGCGACGGTGGGGTTAAATGATTTGGGGATGGTTTCCCGTGATCTAAAACCTGAGGAAAAAACTGAGTTTCAGGATTGGGCGATCGCCAAGGATGGGTTAGCGATGATCGTCCATGCGGATAATCCCATTGATGCTTTAAACAATGAAGAAGTCGCGGCGATTTTCCTTGATGGGGAAAATAATTGGCAGGGCTTAGGTGGTAATGATGGAAAAATTACGGTGGTGAATAAAGCGGAAGGGCGATCAACACTAGAGTTATTTTTAGACCATTTCGAGCTGGATAATGGTTCCATTCAAGCGGATGTGGTGATTGGCGACAATCAACAGGGCATTAAAACGGTGGCGGGCAATCCTAATGCCATTGGCTATGTATCCATCGGTGCGGCGGAACAGGAAATTGCAGCGGGAACACCCATTAAACTTTTGGCCATGGATGGCGTTGTTGCCTCCACAGAAAATGTGCAAAATGGCAGTTTTCCCCTCGCTCGTACGTTAAATTTGGTGAGCCAAGACCAACCCTCCGAATTAGCCCAAGACTTTATCGAATTTGCGCGATCGCCCCAAGCCTATGACGTGGTTAAAGCCCAAAGTCTCGTCCCCCTCGATGTCCACACGGCTCAATCTCAAACGAAACAACCGCAATCTTAATAGCGACAAAATTCTGCTGTGGGTGTTGCGCGTCACGGGATTGATTTCAGGGATTTTAGTTTTTTTAATTCTGCTGTTTTTACTGCGAGAATCTTTGCCCATTTTGCAAAGTTATGGATGGACGGTTTTTGTCAGTGACGAAAGATGGCAACCGACTACGGGTCAGTTCAATATTCTACCGATGATTTTGGGGACGCTCTGGACGACGGTGGGGGCGATCGCCGTTGCCTTGCCGTTAGGGATTTTGTCAGCAGTTTTTTGTCAATTTTACGCGCCGAAATTTCTTGCAAATCTCTACCGTCGCCTGTTGGAATTACTCGCCGGAATCCCGTCGGTGGTCTACGGCTTTTGGGGATTGGTGGTGCTCGTGCCGCTGATTAATCAGGTGCGATCGCCGGGAACCAGTCTTTTAGCAGGCATTGTAATTTTGGCGTTAATGATTTTGCCGACAGTAGCGCTGATTGCTGATGCAAGCCTAGGGAAAGTGCCGACCAGCTATCTCCGGGGCGCAAAGGCTCTCGGTATTTCGCGGCGGGGCATGATTTGGGGGGTGGCGATTCCTGCCGCAAAATCAGGTTTAGTGACGGCCGGGATTTTAGCAACAGGGCGAGCTTTGGGGGAAACAATGGCAGTGCTGATGGTCTGTGGCAATGTAGTGAATATACCTACCAGTGTTTTCGATCCGGTGCGAACCCTCACGGCGAATATTGCCCTCGAAATGGCCTATGCCCTTGATGACCACCGGGCGGCTTTGTTTGTCAGTGGTTTGTGTTTGATGGCTGTGGTTATGTCCCTGATTTTGGTGGCGGATTGGGTGGTAATGGAGGAAAAAAATCATGGTTAATCTGCGGTGGGGCGATCGCCTATTTTCTTTTTTAATCTGGTTAATCCCGCTAGGAATTACAAGCCTTTTTCTCTGGATTATTGGGGATATTTTTTGGCATGGCCTAGGACAACTTAACTGGCAATTTGTCACTGCTGCCCCCATTGATTCTGGTCGAGATGGAGGCATTGCGCCAATCCTCATTTCGACTGTGTATATTTTGCTGATTTGTATGGGTGTGTCGTTGCCGTTAGGAGTTGGTACAGCAATGCTTTTGGCAGAATTTAGCGATGCCGACTCAAACTTTGGCCGATTAATTCGACGCAGTTTAGATATTCTGGCCGGAGTGCCATCTATCGTGTTTGGGCTGTTTGGTAATGCGTTATTTGTGAAAATGTTGGGGTTCGGTTTTTCAATTTTGGCGGGCGGCTTGACCCTTGCCTGCATGGTATTACCCCTCCTAATTCGCTCGACAGAGGAAGGTTTGCGCGCCGTACCCCGTTCCTATCGTCTGAGTGCTGCATCCCTCGGCATTTCCCAAGTAAAAACGCTATGGTATTTAGTTTTACCCGCTGCGACTCCCGGTTTAATTGTGGGATTTACCCTTGGTCTCGGTCGGGCGATCGCCGAAACTGCTGCGTTAATTTTCACCAGTGGCTATGTGGATCGCATGCCCACATCATGGCTCGATTCAGGTCGCAGTTTGTCGATTCATATTTACGATTTGGCGATGAATATTTCCAATGGCAATGGGAACGCCTACGGCACAGCAACTATCTTGATTTTGCTACTTTTACTGATTAACGGCGGCACTAGTTTGCTGGGTAACTACTGGATGCGCCGCCACCTCAAATTTTAAAAACACTAAAAACTTGCTCAAAAAAAAATTATCGATGACCACTCTCCAGCCGCCGTCAAAACTTGCTCATCGTCCTGTGTCCATGCGAACGGAGCGACTTAGCCTACAATATGGTGAAAAAATAGCGTTTCAAGATATTTCTCTAGAAATTCCTGCCCAAAAAATTACGGCGATCGTCGGGCCGTCGGGGTCAGGAAAAAGTAGCTTTTTGACCTGTCTAAATCGTCTGTGTGACTTAACGGCTCAATGCTCTATTTCAGGCAAAGCTTTCCTTGCCGGACAAAATATTTTTGACCCAAAGCTCGATGTCATTGCGTTGCGTCGTCGGGTGGGCATGCTCTTCCAGCAACCGAATCCCTTTCCCTTTTCAATTTATAAAAACCTCGCCTTTCCACTGCGCGAACATGGCTACAAACAGCGTACTGACATTGACCACTGCATCGAATCTAGCCTCAAAGCTGTGGGACTGTGGGATGAGGTGAAAGACTGCCTTAAACGCAGTGCGTTGCGATTATCCGGTGGGCAACAACAGCGGCTGTGTTTAGCCCGTACCCTTGCCCTCAAACCAGAAGTGATTTTAATGGATGAACCTTGCAGTGCCCTCGATCCGATTTCGACTCAAGTGATTGAAGATTTGATTCGGGAATTAGGCGATCGCCACACCATTGTGATCGTCACCCACAACCTTGCCCAAGCCAAACGCATTGCCCACCAAACGGCACTTTTCTGGACTCAGGATCATTGTGGCAAACTGATCGAAGTCAGCCCCACAGCGGAATTTTTTGAACAACCCAAGGATCCACTAACCCAAGCCTATATCCGTGGTTTGCAAGGTTAGATGTTCCTGCCCAAAAGTTTAGAAACTTTGCCATAAACAGCACAAATAAAATCACGCCCATCATCAAAGTAAACTGCGGAATAATCTTCAAAACAGTCAGCACACCCGCGGCGATCGCCAGCATTCAAAACAGCAACTTGTCCCAAAGCCACATACCCACTGCAACATTTGGCAAAATAAACTCAATATCTTTTTTAGAGATATTTTTAGACATAAAAATATGGATTTCCCCCAGCTTAAAAAACAACCTACTAACATCAATATTTTTGCGCTTAAAATAATCAGTTAATTTAAACCAAATAAGCAAGACAGCCCGTTCGTAAATATCAATATATTTGCTGATTTCTCTAAAAATTTTTTTGGATTTAACCCCCTGAAAAAATATCCCCCTGACAATAAAAAATCACCTCAACAAACTCATAAAAATTCACATCTATTTTGAAAGAAATTAAAAACTCTATGGCAAAGGCTTCCTAAAGTATGGCTTTCGAAAAGAAGAACAATTTGCCTGCTCCAGAAGCTGACCGCATTTTTGAATAAAAGCCTCAGCCGTTTTCGCCTCACCATCACCATAGTCAACATTCTCCGGGTCAAAGGATAAACATTGAATCTTTAGAATCTCAGTATTACGATGATATTTGAAGTGATAAAAGAGTGATAAACTTTAGCAAAATCCCCGAAAAGTTTGTCCATCTTAGCTTGCTGCTTCTAGTTCTTCGTCGCAAGCGTCTAAAAAGATATGGCAGGGAGAGGAAATCAAAGATTCGAGCGCGATCGTCGTTGGATGACTATCTGCATTGAGCGCCCTCACTCTACCACTTCAGGACGGCCGCATCGACTCCCTCTTCACGACGGGTTTTACTATCCTGCTCAAACCACGCAATAATCTGCGCATATTCTAATTCTCCCATGGCACAATCATAGTCTTTAGCAATAATTGTGAGCAGACGGTGGGAGGAAATAGTGAGACGAGCTAAGAATTTTTCAGGGCTTGATAATAATGCGGCATCAACGCTAAGGGATTCGTCTTCGGTTAAAAATTGAGGCTGGTTCATTATTTTGAGACAAGCTTGATTGACTTTATAATATTTAAGAAATTATACCAAGAAATAAGTTTTGATCTACAAAAACCCAAGAAGATTATTTTTTGGGGATAGAATGAAAGTGAAGCAGTAAAGATTAAATGATTAAACTGTAGTTGGATATTTCTCCACCAAGAGAATGAGATTATTTCGTGTTGGTTTCTATTGCTTGAATATACTGGGATGAGTTGACTCTCTCTTTGGAGGTATTCTGAAGATTTTTTGAGTTGTTTTGGCTGGATTTCTAAGAGAATTGTGTGAGTAGAGCTAAGTTGATAAAACATTAGGACGGATTAATCAAAGGTTTAGAAATATCCTTAACTGGAGGTCTCTAAGGCTGAAATGATGGCTAATACTAAACTGGTTTCAATGGAGGATTTATGGCGATCGCCACTTATTCATGATCGCCCCTTTGACCCTGACTTTTTAACTAACCTCCCACCCGTTGCCAAACGCTATCTTGAAACTGCCATCAGCCCCCAGCTGCGCAATACTATCGCTGACAAACCACTAGCCTCTGCGGTCAGATTATGGATGCATGGTGAAATCAAGTTAGGGCAACAATGGCATCCCTTTAAAGGGGAAGAAGTGATCCATTGGCAGCGGGGTATGGTTTGGCGAGCTACCACTTGGATGAAAGGTTTGCCCATTTGGGGAGCGGATCGATTGGTGGACGGTGTGGGTAGTATGCAATGGAAAATGTTGGGGTTATTTCCCGTAATGCAAGCATCGGGTCAGGATGTTAGCCGTTCTGGGGTTGGGCGAGTGCAAGGCGAAGCGGTGTGGCTGCCCTCTGTGCTCTGTCAGCCGGAAATAGGATGGCTCGATTTGGATGAATCTACCGCCCAGGCTAACTTTACAATTTTTGGGGAGCCAGCCCATCTTGTCCTTAGTGTGAATCATGTTGGTCTGCTGGAAAGTGTGAAATTAGCACGGTGGGGAAATCCGGCCGGGGATACTTATGGGTATGTGAATTTTGGCGGCATTGTTGAAAAAAACGAGACTTTTTCGGGCTACACCATTCCCACTCGTCTCCGCATCGGTTGGTTTTTCGGCGGCGATCGCTTTGCGTCAGAAGGGGAATTTTTCCGTTGCACTATTGACAATGCCATCTACCGTTAAAGCGTGAATTGGGGCAGGATTCTCAAGGTTGGGGCGATGATCGTTTAGAAAAATTTTGAGTGGTAACTCTTGGATTTAATGGGGGTTTTATGATCACTGGTCTAATGCTGACACAAGTTTTATTACCTTTGGTGCTCATTGTCTGGATGGCGATCGCCCCCCTTCGTAATGTGATGGGTTTTTGGCTACAGGCTGCCGTTACAGCCACTGTTTTGTGGGCGATCGCCAATATGGGTCTGTGGATCTTGCCGCCTTGGTGGACACCATATCTCTATGGATTGCTGTTTATCATTGCCCTAGGGATTGGGTGGCGATGGCATAAACCGACGCAAAAAATGCCATCAAATTGGCTGGGATGGGTTCTCGTGACAAGCTTGGTTGCTTTCGGCGTATTTGCGGGGAATGAAGCCGTAAGCAGTTGGCTGGGACAATTTCCACCGTCATTGCCCTCTGTCAACCTTAGTTTCCCGTTGCGCGGAGGAGATTATCTAATTCTCAATGGTGGCAGCGACATTCGGATTAATGCCCATCTCAAAACCATGGATGAATCTGTGCCGCGTTTTCGTGCCTATCGAGGCAATGGCTATGCAGTGGATATTGTCCAAATTGATCGATTTGGCTGGCGAGCCACTGGAATTTTGCCTCGTGATCTGTCGGCTTACAAGATTTATGGTCAGCCCGTGCTAGCCCCCTGTGATGGTCAAATTATTCAGGCGGTTGATCATCTGCCAGATATGCAAATCCCTGAAGTCGATAGGGAAAATCTCGCGGGAAATCATGTCATTTTGCGCTGCGATGATATCGATATTTTATTGGCTCATTTTCGACCACAAAGTCTTGCTGTTCAGGCTGGGGTGAATGTGAAAGTCGGCGATCGCCTTGCTGAAGTGGGCAACTCTGGGGCAAGTAATGAACCCCACTTGCATATCCATGCCCAGCGACCCGGTTTAGCCAATACCCCATTCTCTGGCGATCCTTTACCCATGAGCTTTGACGGGCGTTTTTTGGTGCGCGGCGATCGCCTCATTAAATAATCTCTGAGACAGTTTTAACCCTTTCGTTGTCACAAATTCGATGGGAACTTTTCATGAATATTCGCCCCTCAAATGCTGACCAACAATATCAGATTCCTTTCGTCTCCCTCGTGCCGTTTTTGCTGATGACCTTCGGCTTAACATGGGGGCTATTCGCGCTGTTTATCTTTTTTTCTGAACCGATAACTGAGATTTTTGGTGCAGTGAGCGGTCAACACCCCCTATTTATCTTGGCCGTCTGGGCTCCGGCGATCGCCACGTTTATCCTCGTCACCTTTCACAGCGGACGAGAAGGCTTGCAACGTTATTTGTCTCGATTGTTCCTCTGGCGCTGCTCCCCATCTTGGTATCTCTTTCTAATTTTCGGCGTTCCACTACTATTTTTTGGCGGCTCTGCATTAAAAGGTGATCTTTTCGCCACAGCATTGCCCTTTGACTCATTTCAGTCACTGATCCTCGCTTTAGTTATGACGATAATTACTGGCCCAGTTGAGGAATTTGGCTGGCGAGGACTGGCTTTACCTTTGTTACAACGCAAGTTCGCGCCCATAGGAGCAGCATTAATTTTGGGAATAATCTGGGGATTCTGGCATCTGCCTGCATTCCTGTTGAGCGGTACACCCCAAAGTGCTTGGTCCTTTACGCCCTTTTTAGCGGGTTCTATTGCCCTGAGCGTGATTGTCACGCCATTATTTAACACCTCACGCGGCAGTATTTTGCTCCCTGCCATTTTTCATTTCCAGTGCAACAACCCGATCTGGCCCGACGCTCAACCCTATGACATATTTATTTTTATTGTTGCGGCGATTGTGATTGTCTGGCTCAAGCGCAAAACAATGTTTAGAAAAACGAGGGCAGTGACAACTGTTATCCCCATCTCCACCAGTTAGGGGAGATATTGCAAGGACTCTGAAATGGCGATCGCCTGATCTACAGAAACGTTTTCACAACCAGCAAGACTGTCATAAACGCCAGCACCCACAAAACGATAATAGCCATTACCACGACCAACCCAGTCGCCAAGAAATGTGCTGCTTTCCGAGCTACCGTAATAACCCGCTTCAATCGTGCCGCGTCCGAAGACTGACGAAGCAAAGCTGTAGGACGCATTCCCTAACGCTAAGCCACCAACACCATCATTTGTGCCTTCAATGGCAAAGCAAGTTTTCACCAAAGAATTATCGTAATAGCCATCATAAATAAGGCGATAGGTTGTACCACCCCAGTCGCCAAACTCCAGCTCAATTTCTCTTAAGAAAAACTCATCAGGAACTGCGGTCGAGACGGCCACCGGTACATCCAGCCCCTGCAAAGCTTTGACACCACCCATGGGAATCTTTGCCATATTTGCCACATACATGACGTTGGGGTTTGTATCGTCGGCGATCGCCTCTGGGGAGACTGCACCGGTAACTAGACAGCTTACTAAAAGACCAAACGCGAATTTATGCTGTGCCATGAAATTTGTTCTGCCAAAATTGTTGCTACTTTGAATTTAGAACAAAACAATCGGCGATCGCTCCGGGAAAATACCGAAATAGTCCCCTCGAAAATTTCACTAAAATTCTGCCGCATCAATGGGATACAAAGTCGCCTGCGTCGGGACGGTTTCTTGCACAAGGCCTGCCGCTTCCAGCATCTTTAGCTCTAGAGCCCCATTTGCCAGCGTCAGCTCAGCCTTACCAAGTGCAGCACCACTTTGATCAAAAATCTCCACAGTACCTTGCTCCCCAGTAAACTCTCCTGCAATAGAGAACGATGGTGACTGATCCTCACCCGCTTGGTTAAAACTCTGCAATTCACCAGATAGTTTCGTGCCGTCTGACTTTAAGATAATATCCACCAAATATTGCGCCGTCACATCTTTCTCCGACGACCAAAAGCCTGCAAAACCGTCTGAGCTAATGGGTGTTGTTTCTAGGGTTGGTGGGGAATCTGATGAGGTATTTGGTGCAGGCACTTCGACGGTTGGAGTCGAGCTAGAGGGCGACTCTTTTGGTGGAAAAACTTTATCCCAATTAACGTCAGTTATGGATAAGAATGTAGCCAAAATTCTTTAGAGAAGAGGAGACACGGAGAGGGAAAGACACGGGGAAGCAACGAAAATTTGCATTGTTTGAAAGCTAGTAGGATTGTTGGCATAGAAACATCTCCCGATCTCTCGCTCTCCCATTCGCCGCGTCGTACTTCCGAGCATGCTTAAGCAAAACTCACGTCAATTAGCAAACAATGAAGCGCCTAATGTGCCGACCACCGTAATTGAGGCCACAATAATCGCTGTTTGAGAATTGGTTTTATCTGCGCCCATCGTTTACCGTCCGCCAATTTAAAGCAGTCTAAAAATTTTTGATTATTGCATTATTGTCTGTAATTTTACTGGGGCAACAATAGTTTTTTTTTTCTGCTATGTCTACGTTTCTACCGTTATGTCTTTGGCCTCTGCAAATCGTAATTTTGCTGAGCGGGCGCGGGGATTTCTGTTGATTTCCGCTGCCGTCGCCACAATGGGTTTTTTTGTGACCACTCGCAATAAATCATGTCCCCGAAAGGTATTTTTAACAATGCGGTCTTCGAGGCTGTGAAAACTAATAATACCGATTTTGCCGCCGGGGTTCAGCCATTGAGGCGTTTTGTCTAGTAAACCTTTTAATGCCTCTAGTTCACCATTGACTGCAATGCGTAGTGCTTGAAAAACTTTAGTTGCCGGATGTAGTCGACCCTTACGAGCCTTGGGGTGATAGGTATAAAAAACAATATTTTCTAATTCTTTTGTGGTGTGAATCGGTCTTTGATCAACAATTTTTTTCGCAATTTTCCGCGCTAAACGCTCTTCACCATATTCATAAAAAATGTCCGCCAAATCTTTTTCGCCATAACGGTTGACGATA
The DNA here is from genome assembly GCF_001904615.1 of [Limnothrix rosea] IAM M-220. Lineage (NCBI taxonomy): Bacteria > Bacillati > Cyanobacteriota > Cyanophyceae > Chroococcales > Geminocystaceae > Picosynechococcus > [Limnothrix rosea] IAM M-220. Next base: position 118,484 of record NZ_MRBY01000002.1, on the reverse strand, counting down.
TCTGCTGCCGACAGATTTTGCCGCTGATCCATGCGCATATCCAACGGTGCATCCATCCGAAAACTGAAGCCGCGATCGCCTTGATCAAATTGCGCCGAACTCACCCCTAGATCTGCAATGATCCCGTCAAACTTTTGACCAAAAGGCTCGAATTCTGCAAAATTACTCCGCACAATCTTGAGGCGATCGCCAAATCCCTTTAACCGCACCGAAGCCGCTTCAATAGCCATCGCATCCCGATCCACCGCTGTCACTCTACAGGTCGGCGATCGTTGCAAAATCAGTTCCGTATGACCACCACCACCCAGCGTCACATCCAGATAATGCCCATCATCACGAATATCCAGCCCATCAACTAGCTCCTCCCGCAATACCGAAATGTGAACAAACTCTTCTGGCATATCTTTACCTAACGAAAAATAAAGTCCCCCTAGTCATCCTAGAGGAACCCAAAAAAAACTGATATCTGGTCACTGATAACTGGTCACTGATAACTGGTCACTGATATCTGGTCACTGATAACTGACACCTGACCCTACATACCCATAATTTCGTAACCAGAATCCACATAAATAATCTGACCCGTGATGCCACTAGACAAATCACTACAAAGGAATGCCGCCGTATTGCCCACTTCCGTTTGAGTCACCGTCCGTCGCAAAGGCGCAGTCGCCTCCACATGGTGAATCATATCCAGAATGCCCCCCACCGCCGAAGAAGCCAACGTCCGAATCGGGCCAGCAGAAATACCATTGACGCGAATATTACTAGGGCCTAGATCCGCCGCAAGGTAACGAACACTCATTTCCAGCGCAGACTTCGCCACACCCATCACGTTGTAATTAGGAATCACTTTGACACCACCAAGATAAGTCATGGTGACGATCGCCCCCCCATCCGTCATGACTTCCTTTGCACCACGAGCCAAACGCGTAAGAGAATAGGAACTAATATCAAGAGCCGTCTGGAAACCAGCCCGGGAAGTATCACTAAACTCACCCGTTAAATCTTCACGGTGGGCAAAAGCCAAACAGTGGATGAGGATATCGAGCTTACCCCAATCTTGTTTGACCGCTTCAAACACTTGATCCACCTGCTCATCGTCCTGAACATTACAAGGCAGAAATAGCGTGGGATTAAGGGGCTCAACCAGTTTGCCGACTTTTTTCTCAAAACGACCTTTATCGTCGGGTAAATAAGTTACGCCAATGTTTGCGCCTGCCGCGTGGAGCTGTTGCGCAATGCCCCAAGCAATAGATTTATTATTTGCAATCCCTGTGACAAGGGCGTTTTTTCCAGTTAGATCAAGCATAAAGGTTCCCAAGTTTCTTAAAAATTCGGTCGAGCTAGAGCGAGTCCCATTACACCAATAGACCCCCTAGCCATTCGCTACTTTACGGCAAAACAGTGCAAAATCTTCAGAATCACAAGAGACATTGCCCTGAAAACCATAATTAATTTGAAGCAAAAATTACAAAGTACTATACCAGAGTAAGATTTAGTTAAGAGAATTCATCGTCATACTAAAGTCCCCACCAGTAAGTGTATTTTCCCGAATGGGGGATATCCTTCCAGATGTGAGTCTATGATCTATAACTCTGATACTGCCCAAAGCGATTTTTATCCGAATCAAGTCCCTGAATTACCCGTGAATCAAATTACTGATCTGGCTGCTGCTTTCCGACAATTCCACAGTGGCCCATTTCCTCCCGTTGTTGAAAATTATGATCGCGGTAAAACGATTTTTTTTCCTGGTGACCCGGCTGAGCGGGTTTATTTTTTATTAAAAGGTGCGGTGCGTCTCTCCCGGGTGTATGAAGCTGGGGAAGAGATTACGGTGGCGTTGCTCCGGGAAAATAGTGTGTTTGGTGTGTTGTCCCTGTTAACGGGTCAAAAGTCGGATCGTTTTTATCACGCAGTGGCCTTTACGCCTGTGGAGCTTTTGTCTGCGCCGATTGAACAGGTACAAAAGGCGTTACAGGAGCATCCTGAATTGTCGATGTTGATGCTGCGGGGACTGTCTTCGCGGATTTTACAAACGGAGATGATGATTGAGACTTTAGCGCACCGGGACATGGGATCGCGTTTGGTGAGTTTTCTGTTAATTCTCTGTCGCGATTTTGGGGTGCCGACGGAAGAGGGGATCCGTGTGGATCTGAAGCTCTCTCACCAAGCGATCGCCGAAGCGATCGGGTCAACGCGGGTAACGGTGACGAGATTACTCGGAGAACTGCGCGAAAAAAACATGATTTCGATTTATAAGAAAAAAATTACAGTGCATGACCCAGTAAATCTGAGCCAACAGTTCGCTTAACGCTACAGTAATAACGTTACGGTTGTATTTGTGGTGTGAGACAATTTGTGTCATTAAATGACTAGTGCTTTTGTACTGATATTTTCGGTCTTGATACTAGGCGGTATCCTTGCGGCTTTGGGCGATCGCCTTGGTAGCAAAGTGGGTAAGGCTCGCTTAAGCCTGTTCAATTTACGCCCCAAACAAACTGCCGTAGTGGTCACGGTAATGACGGGTACAGTGATTGCTGCTAGTACATTAGGGTTACTATTTGGTCTTAGTAAGTCCCTACGCCAAGGGGTCTTTCAGTTGGACAAAATTTTGGCGCAACGTCGCCAAGAACTGGAGGAGATTACTGATGCGAAGCAACAAATCGAGGCAGAACTAGACTTAGCCCGCCAAGATCAATTGGCGGCTCAAACTGAGCTAGAGGGTATCGAAGCAAAGTTTGCCACGGCCCAGTCCCAGCTCACTACTTTCCGGGATCAAGCCGCTCTTCTAGAGGAAGAGATTGAAGCGCTTGCGGCAGAGCAACGGGATTTAAAGACACAGCGGGATCAGCTTGCGACCCAAAGTGAAATGTTACAGACTAAGGTGAGTGAGCAAAACGAGATTATTGAAGCGCGTTCTAGCCAAATCGCCTCCCTCGAATCCCAGCGCCAAGGGCTACAAAATGAAATTAATAGTCGCGATCAGACCATTGCCAGCCTTGACCAGGCGATCGCCGACAAAGACCAAATTTTACAAAATGTCGAGTCCCAGATCTTCCGATTACAAGAACAAATCGATATTTTAGAAGCCAGCTACATCAATTTTCGCAGCGGTAATGTTGCCCTCACAACGGGTCAAGTATTAGCCTTTGGTGTCGTACGAATTTTAGACCGTGACGTGGTCAATCAAGCCGTAGATGAACTACTACGGGAAGCAAACCGCAATGCCATTTTGGCCACAAGGGGTCGTAATCCTGACTTTGATGAGCGAGTGGTACAAATCACCAACACACAGGTTCAAAATCTCGCTGACGAAATTGAAGATGGACGTGACTACGTCGTACGCTTGTTAGCTGCCGGTAATTATCTACAGGGAGAAAGTCAGGTGCAAGTCTTTGCTGATGCGGTCTTGCGAGAAGACGTTTTTGATGCCGGTGAGGTGATTGCGGCCATTTCACTAGAAAACCTCAGCATCCAAAACCCCACAGCCGCCCGTCAACCCATTGATTTTCTTTTAGGGGCGGCGCAGTTCCAAGCGCGTCAAGCCGGTATTCTGGGTGATATCCAAGTGAGAGACGGTGATCTTAGCCATATTATTGCCTTTGCCGATGCTATTAATGAGTCCCTTGAACCAGTCACTGAAATTCGGGCGATCGCCATGGAAGACACCGATAACGCCGGCCCCTTAAAACTCGAACTTGTAGCTCTAAGCAATGGTAAAGTCGTATTTAGACGCTAAGTTGATAAATAACAGCAATATGCAGAAGAATCTGCCCTTACAGCCATGCTAAATCTGTATCCATAGAAATAACCATTGCTGAACATTGTGATTTGGGGTGCTGATCACAGTTGAAGATAACTCAAGAGACTAGCTGCTATGACCATATATTTAGGATTTGACCCCGGACGCGATAAATGTGGTGTTGCAGTAATGGACGATGCCACAAACCTGTTTTACCACGAAGTCATTCTTGCCGATGCTGTCCTAGAAACGGTGGAATCTCTCCGTAAAACCTATGATTTTTCATTACTAATTATGGGAAATCAAACAACAGCACAGCAATGGCAGCAGCGCTTACAAACCGAAATTTCTCCACCATTGGCGATCGCCCTTGTGAACGAGCGCAACAGTACCCTAGAAGCCCGGGAGAGATATTGGGAGATGTTCCCGCCGAGCTTTAGACAAAAACTACTACCCAAAGGTATGCGATTACCCCCACGTCCCATCGACGACATTGTCGCAATTCTGCTCATTGAACGCTACCTTGAATCCCTGCAAAGTCCCAATATAACCAAACTCTAAAGCCAACATTGAAAAAAACGTTCAAGAAAAAACACCCCCATCACAGAGGTGCTTTGCAAAATTCCAAAAACTAACAAGCGCCGAGATTAGACCCTAATATGCATCCTGGAGCTCATAAAATTCCGGCGAAACATAATCCTTGCGCAACGGCCAACCAATCCAATCTTCCGGCATCAAAATACGCTTCAGATTAGGGTGACCCTCATAAACAATGCCAAACATGTCATAGCATTCCCGCTCTTGCCAATCAGCAGCCTTCCAAATCCAGTAAACAGAAGGTAAAACCGGATTTTCACGGGGCAAAAATACCTTGATGCGAACTTCTTCCGGGTCAGTCATATCATCACTAACCTTGGTCAAATGGTAAAAACTGACAAGCTCCTTACCCGGACCAATATCATAGGCACCTTGGCATTGAAGATAATTAAAACCAAAGGCATATAGCGCAGTACAAAGGGGAATAAGCAGCTCCGCATCCACTTTGATGATTTCAACACCACTATGATCCGGCTCTAAAGAATCATGGGCAAAGCCATTTTCTGACAAAAGTTGAGAAACAGCACCAGCTTCGACGATCGCCGTTTCTTCAGTATTTGTCTGTTGCTCTTCTGTCATGCTAGGCCTCCTCTTTTTGCTTTGATGTCAATAATGCCGGGGGTACTGGCATGCCCATGGCTTCTGTTAATTCGGCAGGGGGGTTATTCCAAGTATCTTGTCCCAAATAATTGCCCGTTAAAATCGGCTCAACGACCTTCATATTATGGGTTGTGCTGTAGTAGCGGTGGGTTTGTTCCGTTAAAACAGAACGCTCTTGAATGGTCTCGTTAGAAACCTTTTTGCGGAGCTTCACGATCGCATCAATAATCGCCTCCGGGCGAGGTGGGCAACCGGGAATGTATAGATCAACGGGAATGAGCTTGTCAACACCACGTACAGCTGTGGTGGAGTCACTACTGAACATACCGCCAGTAATCGTACAAGCCCCCATAGCAATCACGTATTTAGGCTCAGGCATTTCTTCGTAAAGACGTACAAGTGCCGGTGCCATTTTCATCGTGACTGTCCCTGCCACAATAATCAGGTCTGCCTGACGGGGACTCGAACGGGGTACTAAACCAAAACGGTCGAAGTCAAAGCGGGAGCCGAGGAGAGCTGCAAATTCGATAAAACAGCAGGCTGTTCCATATAGTAGGGGCCATAGGCTAGAAAGTCTTGCCCAGTTGTAGAGGTCGTCAACTGTGGTGAGAATGACGTTTTCGGATAAGTCTTGGGTGATCTGCGATCGCCCCATGGGATTGAGTAGCTTATCCGCTTGTTGTTGTTCAAAAGCAGGGGAATTCATGACCATTCTAAGGCTCCTTTTCTCCAGGCGTACACAAGGGCAATGACAAGAATTGCGATAAAGATGAGTGCTTCAACAAAAGCTAAAAGGCCGAGCTGGTTAAAGGCAACAGCCCAGGGATATAGGAAGACTGTTTCCACATCAAAAACCACAAAAACTAGGGCAAACATGTAATAGCGGATATTAAATTGAATCCAGGCACCACCAATGGGCTCCATGCCGGATTCGTAGGTAGTTTTGCGCTCAGGGCCGCCACCTCGCGGTCGTAGGAGCTTGGAAGCGGTGAGGGCAAGGACAGGGACTAGGCTACTGACGAGTAGAAAGCCCAGAAAGTATTCATAGCCGGAGAGGATAAACACAGATCGGGTAATACCTCGTAGTTGTGACTTGGAATTTTACGTTCTTTTTAGTATAAGACTTCTCTTGGCGCAGTTATAGGTATCTGCACTCAAAAATTGGCCAAAATAGGTGGGTTTCTGGCAATTTTTTTGTTTTTTTCAATTAGATCTTCTTGTTTTACTGTTAAGGAAAGCAAAAGTTTGGCAAATTATTCGCGTATTGTGCCGCAATTTGAGGTGGGAAATGGCGCTTAAAGGCTCGAAATTTGATTGGCGGCTAGGGGGACTATTCGGTGTTGCTCTGTCGGTTGTTGGGGCAATCGGACTGTTTGGTCGGCCTGATCTCTCTGGGATTTTATGGCGATCGCCGGAAGCGGAGTCTGTTGTTTACTTTGATCGTCCTGCAAGGGTGAGCGAAGGAGAACAATTAATTTTGGCAAATTACCATAGTCCTTTGAAGGATGCGGGTATTGTGGCCTATCGCGAGGGAAACTATAGCGAAGCGGAAAGGTTGTTTCAGGATTCTTTATCTGTTGAGCGTGATCCCGAAGCGTTAATTTACTTGAATAATGCGCGGGTGAGGCAGGAGGACAAATATTTAACGGTTGCTGTAACTGTGAATCTTGCTGATGATCTAGAAGTCGGTGTCGCTAAGGAAATCTTAAAAGGTGTTGCTCAGGCTCAGAAGGAATTTATCGAACAGGGGAATAATCTCAAGGTTGTCATTGGTGATGATGATTCTAATGTTGAATCGGCGATCGCCCTAGCGAATAAATTTGTCGCCTCGTCTGAAATTTTAGGCGTGATCGGTCATTACAGTAGCGCCCTGAGTTTTGAAGCGGGTCAGATTTATCAAGATGCGGGTCTTGTGATGATTACCCATACAGCTGCAGCACCTGATTTGACGAATATCGGTGATTTTATTTTTCGAACAGGGCCGAATAACCTGTACTTTGGGGAGGCGATTGTTGACCATGTTGTCAATGAATTTCAGGTTGGGAAACTAGGGGTGTTCTATAGCAGTAAAAGTCCCTACAGTAGCTCGTTGCAAAGGGTTGTTGTCAATAAATTAGGGCAGCATGATGGCACTGATGTTGTGGTGATTGATGCTGATCGCCCAGGGTTTGATGTGGACGAGGACTTTAGTATCTTGGCAGCAGAAAATGTTGGGGCGATCGCCCTTCTCTTGGATCGATATACCACGCCCCATTCTGTCGCAATCATCGAAAAAAATAACCGTGCCCTACCAATAATTTCCGGTGATGATGCGATTGATAACGATTGGCAAACCTCTGCTGAAGCTGAGGCCAGTCTGGGCTTAGTTGCGCCGGTTCCTTGGCATGCTTTAACCAATCCCTCGGCTTTATTCCCGGTGGATTCGCGGGATCTCTGGATTGAAAACGTCAGCTGGCGTACCGCGATGGCCTATGATGCGACCCGGGCTTTATTAAAGGGACTGCAAGAAGCGGCGGAGTATGAACGTCATGCTGTGCAAGCTGTTTTAGCTGATCCTGATTTCGTGACCCAAGGGGCTGCTGATGAAATTATTTTTTCGGACAATGGCGATCGCCAACACTCTTTAAAAATTGTCAAAGTCGTGAGGGATGAGCGTTCTGAAAAAGGCTTTGATTTTGTTCCCCTTGATGTAGATAGCGATGTTGCAGCTGAGTTCCTCGAAGGCCAAAACTAGCGTGAAACCGGATGCAAATCTAAGGAATCATCGCTGTGAGGATGCCGAAAGCCACGACAATCGATACAATCTTTAAACGATTCTATTGTTGTTGTCTCAACCTATGCTTAGCGAGTTTTTACAGTTTCAGATTCCCTTTGACCCCAGTACCGTCGCGGGAATTTGCCTATGGGCATTTGCGCTGTATATCGGCATTGCCCCCTTGCGTGAAGGCATTACGGATGGGCTAGAACGCTGGATGAATTGGGCAGAGCGATCGCTGTATTTTTCGGTAGAGGAATACAACAAAGATAAAGAAATTCGTGAGTTAAAAAGTGCCTTTTCCGCATCTCTCCTCAGTATTGTGCCGTTTTTGGTGCTCGGTATTCTATTTAATTGGATCGTAGAATTATCCTTAGGCCATAGCTGGGCCATTAGTTTGGGTGTCATGGCCTGTGCCGGCTGTGGTGTATTTGAGTTAGGTCGCCTCGATGGGGAACAGCGATACGAAGATGAAGAGTAGTTTTTTACGGCGTATCAAAACTCTACGGTGGTGGGGCATAGTAATGGCGATCGCCCTGATGGTGGCATTGCCCTCGGTATTGACAGCTTGTAGTGGTCAACTTTTGAGTGCAGGCTCTGATAATCAGATTGTCGTGAGCATTCTCAGCGATCCGAAAACCTTTAATCCGGCCCTATCCACCGAGTCGCCTAATGTTTTTAGTTTGACCTTTGAAGGACTGCTAGATCAAAATCCCGAAACGGGAGAATTTGAACCCCATCTTGCTGAGTCGTGGGAATTTTCTGAAGATAAATTAAACCTCACCTTTACGCTGCGGGAAAATCTAAAATGGTCTGATGGCGAACCCCTCACCGCTGATGATGTGGTGTTTACGTTTAACGATATTTACCTCAACGACAAAATTCCCACCAGTTCCCGCGATATTCTCCGCATCGGTGTTGAAGGGACTTTACCGACTGTCGCTAAGGTGGGCGATCGCCAAGTGCGCTTTACCCTGTCCGAGCCCTTTGCGCCGATATTAAGTAGTATCGGACTACCAATCTTACCGGAACATGCCCTAAGGGAATCCATTGAAACCTCAGACAGTGGAGGTAATCCCCTGTTTATCAACACTTGGGGGATTAGCACACCGTTGAATGAACTAGTCGTCAATGGTCGCTATCAGATTGACAGTTACGGCGTTGGTCAAAGGGTTATTTTTAAAGCGAACCCCCACTACTGGGATGCACCAAAACCCAATGTCGAAAAAGTAGTCTGGCAAATTGTGCCAAATACAGACACCACATTGCTACAGTTTCGTTCCGGTGATCTTGATGTCACCAGCGTCAGTCCCGAATATTTTTCTCTGCTTAAAAGAGAAGAAGAACGCGGCAACTTCACCATTTACAATGGCGGCCCTAGCTACGGCACAAGTTTTATTGCCTTTAATCTCAATACCGGTAAACGGGATGGCAAACCGCTAGTCGAACCCTACAAGTCTGTCTGGTTCAATAATGTCAATTTCCGCCAAGCTGTCGCCTACGCACTCGACCGCGATCGCATGGTCAACAACATTTATCGGGGCTTGGGTGTGCCGCAGGATTCTGGCGTATCGATCCAGTCACCTTTTTTTAATGAAAATATTGAAGGCTATGGTTACGATCCTGAAAAAGCCCGGTCATTGCTAGAGGCTGAAGGTTTTTATTACGATGATCAAGGCAAGCTGTTTGATATCAATAACAATGAGGTGCGCTTTAATCTCATCACTAACGCGGGTAATAAGATCCGTGAATCGATGGCCACACAGATCGAGCAGGATTTGGAGGCGATCGGCATGGAGGTGGACTACACTCCGATTGGCTTTAATATCCTTGTGGATAAACTGACAAACTCCCTTGATTGGGAATGTCATCTCCTCGGCCTAACTGGCGGTAATGAACCCAATAGTGGGGCGAATGTCTGGGCTATAGATGGCAATTTACACATGTTTAATCAAAATGCTCGTCCCGGCACAACGCCTCTTACTGATCGTCAGGTCAGTGATTGGGAACAGGAGATTGCGGATCTCTATGTCAAGGCTGCCCAGGAGCTGGAATTTGAGAAACGTAAGGAAATTTATGACCGTACCCAAGAAATTGGTTCTGAGTATTTGCCTTTTATTTATCTTGTAAATAATTTTTCCCTCGCGGCTGTCCGCAACAAAATTCAAGGGGTACAACACTCTGCCCTTGGCGGCCCGCTTTGGAATATTGAAGAGTTGACTTTAACTGCTACTGATACTGACTTTAAGGAGTAATCCCATGCCACTAAACAAAGAGATGACTGATACCCTCAAGAGTGCGATCGCCGACCGAAAGGCTCAGGTGGATTACCTCGAAGTACGGGTACAGCAAAGTGAATCGACCAGTATTTCGTTTCGAGGTCCCCAGTTTGATGGCAGTAACCGCAGTTTTGCCCTCGCAGGCGGCATCCGCGCTTGCCATGATGGTGGTTGGAGTTTTGTCACCTTTAACGGTTTGGAAGAACTGGGCGATCGCCTTGATGATGCGATTACCCAAGCAAAACTTGTCGGTAAGGAATCGACGCAGTTAGCACCGAACGGCGCGATTGAAGATTATGTTCCGGTTGATATTAAACAAGATCCCCGTGCCGTTTCTCTGAAGGAAAAACGGGATCTCGTGGCGAAGTATAACCAGATTTTGCTGGATTATGACCCTCGCATCCAAACGACGATGAGTAGCATTAGCGATAAATTCGTCACCACCTACTTCGTTAATTCCAATGGCAGTTGCATTGTCCAAGAACGTCTTGATGTGAATGGCAGATTTGGGGCGATCGCCCGTGGTGAAGACGGTGTGGTGCGGCAGGGCTTTGAGTCGCTCAACTCTCGCTGTGACTTTAATGCCCTCATTGGCATTGAAGATCGCGTCAAAGGGGCAGCCGTGCGAGCAGTGCGTCAGTTAGAAGCGAAGCCTGTCAAAGGTGGTCAATATACCGTCGTGCTCGATCCCTATCTTGCCGGTGTGTTTATTCACGAAGCCTTTGGTCATTTATCTGAAGCTGATTTTGTCTATGAAAATCCTCGGATGCAGGAGCTGCTCACCATCGGCAAACCCTTGGGCATTAAACAGCTCAATGTCATTGACGACGCGACTTTACCGAATTTGCCCGGCACAATGAAATACGACGATGAAGGGGTTCCCGGACAGCGCAAATATTTGATCAAAGATGGTGTTTTAACCCAGCGTCTGCACTCCCGCGAAACAGCGGGAAAAATGGCAGAGGAACCCACTGGTAATGCCCGCGCCATTCTCGCGTCCTATCCTCCTCTGGTGCGCATGACCAATACGGCGATCGAACCCGGTGATACATCTTTTGAGGACATGATCAAAGACATCAACGAGGGTGTTTACGCGGTGCGGATGCTCGGCGGTCAAACTAACGGTGAAATGTTTACCTTTGCGGCGGCGGAAGGCTACATGATTCGCGACGGCAAAATTGCGGAGCCGGTGAGCGATGTCACCCTCAGTGGTAATGTCTTCCAAACTCTCAATGATATTGAGGCGATCGGTGACGATACGCTTTATACCAACGGTGGTTGCGGTAAGGGCGGTCAAGGTGGCTTGCCTGTTAGTGTGGGTGGCCCTCACCTGCGCATTAAAAATGTCGTCGTTGGTGGTCGTTAATTTAAACATGCAGGCTAGATCTCCGACTTCTTTGGCTAGACATTGATTTATGTCGCAGTGCAACAAAAGAAGTCGGAGATCTTAATAAATGGGGGCGATCGCCGCTCCTATCGCTTTAATTGGTGAATCGGATGAATGTTATTACTTACGAAGACGATTTCCATGCATGGACACAACAGCAGGCAGAACTTTTGAGAAATCAAGATTTCAGCGACTTGGATTGGTCGAATATTGCCGAAGAAATAGAGAGCATGGGGCGTTCTGAAAAAAGACAACTAGAAAGTCGTTTGGAAGTGCTGATGATGCATATGCTCAAATGGCAATATCAGCCCAATCGTCAATCTCGCAGTTGGCAATTTACGATTAAAGAACAACGTCTTCGCATTGAAAAGCTGTTGTCCGAAAACCCTAGTCTACGTTCTCAGCTTCAACAATATGTCGAGAAATCATATCCTTTGGCTGTGTTGAGGGCAGAGCGAGAAACTGGATTATCAGATTTTCCCGTTGAGTGTCCGTTTGAATTAGAAGAAGTGTTGGAAAAGTCTTACGAAATAATTTAAATGCAATATTTTCCTAATGCTCTCCCAAACACATAGTTACTCTTATTGTTTGGACGGTGCTGAAGAAGGGCTTTTTTGTCCAAGTAATTGTTCTAAAAAGAGTGATACGCCGATACAAGGCACAATACTGAGGGCTGCCACTAACCAAAATCCGTGGGCGATCGCCGGAGCTTGATCCAGCGCCCAACCACCGAGGGGAGGGCCAATGAAATAACCGATCGCCCAACATTGGGAATTGAGCGCGAGATAAACCCCCCGCTGGGATTCGGGCGCGAGATCCACCACCAATGCCGATGCAGAAGGGGTGTATGTGACAACCGCAAAAGATAAAATCCCTAGACTGGCGATCGCCCCCACAAAAACCGGAAATGTTGCCATGCCCACTCCCCCCATCACAATAAAACCGATGCCCCAAAACAACAGCGAAACCATTAAGGCCTTTGGTCGAGAAAAGCGGTTGAGTAGGCGCGCCACGGGTAGTTGGCAAACCGAGGCAAAGACCACATGCCATGTAAACAAAATACTAATTAACTGGGGCTGAACATCCGCAAAATTGGTGAGGTAGAGGGGTGCGGTACTTTGAATCTGTGAAATATAAATTGTGAAAACGATATTCACCGCTAAAAACACCACAAGACGGCGATCGCGCAGGGCTTTAAACCAGCTTTCAAAAATAGAGGGCGATGGACCACCATCCGGATGTTGGTAAGTTTGACTTTCCTGAATCGCGAAAAAAATCAGCCAGAAAAAACCAACGAAAGTTATGCCGTCAAGGACAAAAAGTAAACGGTAATTGTCGAGGGTCGAAATAATCACACCACCCAGAATTACACCTAGTCCTAAACCAACATTGTCCGCTAGACGGGCGATCGCAAAGGCTTCATTTCGCTGTTCTCCAGTGGTCAGATCCGCTACCACCGTTTCTGTCGCTGGCCAATACAAACCAATCCCTAAACCTTGTAAAAGATTCCCTGCCACCAGCATCGAAAAAGTATTCGTTGACGCAAAAACAAGATCCGCAACGGCGGCGATCGCCAGAGCCACCAATAGCGTTTTTTTGCGACCCCACTGAGGATTATCCGCCCAAGATCCCCCCACAAAGCGACCCAATATCCCAGATATCGAACCACTACCGAGGGCAAGACCCACCTGAGTTGCCGTGAGTCCGACATCATTCACAAAAAAAATCGGCGCATAGAACATCACAAAGCCTGTGCCAATGTGGGACAGCAATCTGCCCGCGGCTAAGATCCAAACCTGAATATCCAAGCCTAACAGCCACGTGTTTGACGTTTTACCCATGAACTAATGACGAAAAATGCCACCCTCAATTGCCAGAATCTACTAGTGTAAAGCCGTTTTGGGTGGGATGGGGTAAGCCCAATTCTTCTCGGTTAACTTCATTCACCAGTCGATCAAGCTCCGGTAAAGTCCGCGGAAAGCCACCCCCTAAACTAAGGATGGAGACCAAACGAAATTGCTCAAGGCGCTCCGGATGAAGGATGGCATCAACCCCTGTAAAATTTTGGCTGCGATAAACTAATTGGGAAGCTGTGCGATCCGTTGTGCGGCGGGAATCCATGGGGATTTGTCGCAACCATTGGCGTAAATCGCGCTCTGATTCGGTGGGTGTTTCTAGTACATATTGTGTGACTTGTCCGAGGCGATCGCGGAAACCTAGCTCTAGTTGTTTTTCCGGATTAAAATACGCCTGTAAAATCAGCCAAATAGTCCGTCCGGGGTCAGCGGCAAGGTTCGCTTCCACGAGCTCAAAGGCGGCTTCTGGCTCGCTGTCACTCAGCAGTAAAGTTTGGATAATGGGTGAAAATTGGTCTTTTTCGTCGAAATATGGAATCGGTAATCCGTGCCACCAGCTAATCCAAGCCATGCGCTCTTTTAGGGAAATAACTAAGGGATCGTCGGGATCAATCCTTGCTAGTAGCTCTTTGTGTAAGGCGAGGCAGGCTTCTACTGCCGCAATGCGATAACCTGCCAACTGTTTGTCATTCCAGTTGCCGAGGGTCATATGGCCGGGTGAGATTAGTCCTTGTAGTGCTAAGGCGGCGATCGCCTTCTCCTCATTGCCTTGGGCGAGATGACTTAACCCCAATAAAAAGTAACTAGAGGAAACTGGATCGCGGGGGAGAAGCTGAATATTACGCTCGAAATAGGGTTGGGCTTTTACTAAATCAAGTTCCGAGAGGATAATTCCGACATTTTGATTGAAATACGAATCGTTGGGAGCGGCCTCTAGTGCCTGCATGAGATACTCAGCGGCGAGCGCTGTACTTTTTCGATAATCTTCGGGTGAGTCTTCTTGGTAAGTGCGATTTTCAAGGAACCAAAAGGCGAGATACAGGGCATAATTTGGATTCCAAGCGTGGATTTCACTGGCTGTGGCCATATCAACAAAAGCTTTTTCGTTTTGCCCTTGTTCCCAAGCGATACGTCCAGAGCGAAATAAATTCATTGACCAAACGCTAGGAAAAATAGCAAAAAGCGCCACAAAGACACCTCCTAAACTGCCGATGCTCAGGATACGGCGTAGGGGCGTTGCTAGGGGTTTTGGTTCTGTTGTTAAGGTTTCGTCGGCGATCGCCACGAGTAGAACAACGGTTAGTAGCAACGTAAAACTAATTGATATATTTTCGAGCTGGTAATCTGTCAAGGTTGCGCCACCATAGGCAAGCCAGCTACCACCGAGACCGTAAATGAGTCGCTTAATTTTGGGATGATCGGTCGTTTTTTGTACCCGCCAACCAAGCTTGATCAACTGAAATAGCAGGAAGGCGATCGCCGCGCCGCCGATTAAACCAAGTTCCGCTAATAGGTGTGGAGCTGTGCCGTGGAGCTGTTGGATGTGGGCAGCGCCTGTGCCAACGGTGATAGGTCGATAGAGATTGTAAATGCGGGACATATTGCCCAAGCCAGCGCCAGTGAGGGGGCGATCTTGCAAAATATTAAAACCACTACGCCACATAAACAGTCGGTCTTCTGTTTCCCCGTCGACTCGAAATTCCACTTTTGGTAAGCCACTTGATGAGGTGTCAACCAAGATAAGGCGCTGAACACGGGGATGTTGTAGTGCAATGACAAAAAATAACGTTAAGAAACCGAGGGCAATGCTGCTAAGTATCCACCGTTTTCTACCTTTAGTTCGCCAAATGACAAATCCAATCGAGGCGATCGCCCACAACAAAAATCCGACAAATGCCCCCCGCGAAGAGCTGGTATAAATCACAAAAAGTGCGGGGAAACAAAGAAGCGGTACGCCTATTATTTTTTTGACATGACCCCCTAGGGAAAGGGCAAAACTGAGGAGCAGCGGCAACACTAAACAAAAATACGCACCAACAAAATTATGGTGACCAATAGGAAAAAGATTACGATCTAGGCGCTCTAGGTATAGCCAGCCAACAATTGACCAGACACTCATCCCGAAGCTGAGGATCACGAGAAAGCGCCGTAAATTCTTCGCATTCCAGCCCCCTTGCCCTAAAAAATTTCTGAGGGTGTACAGGGCAACGCCATAGCCGCTGATCGTCATCAGCTGCCACACAGCAACTCGCGGAAACGGGGCAAAAATTGTTGATAAAACACAAGCGATAATAACTGCGGCGATCGCCCAATCCAAACCATAACCGAGGGGACGAAAGGGCAAATCAAATTGCCGAATCACACCAATCAAGGCAATCCCCAAACACAGAAAGCCCAGTTGCCACATCAAAATCCAAGGAAATGTCACCATCAGGTAATAGCTTTCTGGCAGTACCATAAAAATGGTTAGGAGAGCGACACCGACATTGCCAAGCCATTGCCACCAAGGCAGTTGAAGTCGTTCAAGCATTGACCGTTTTTCCATGGAAATTCCTCAAATTTTCCCTCAAAATGAAGCAGTTCTCCCAGCATATCTCGCATTTTCTAATTGGGATACCGGGAGCCGGCAAGTCTACGGTGGCACGCTGGCTCCAAGCTGAAACTCAAGGACAAATTGTCTCACCCGATGATATTCGTCAACGGCTTTACGGTGCTGCGAGTATCCAAGGAGATTGGGCTGCCATTGCGGCTGTCATTGATCAGCTCATACAAGAGGCGATCGCCACCCAGCAAACTATTATTTACGATGCCACGAATTTTAATCGGCAATGGCGGCAAGATTTTTTAGCGCAGTACAACCAAATCCCCTGGATTGGCTGGCACTTACAAACCCCTTTTGATGAGTGTTGGCAGCGTAATCAACGGCGATCGCGGCAAGTACCTTGTGAAATCCTGCAAAAAATGGCGCGGGAACTTATAGAGAATCCGCCGCGATGTGAGGAAGGTTTACGAGCAATTATTGCAGTCCCAAATAGCGATATATCGACGCTTAGGGCCCTGAAAAAACAGCATCTTCAATATCTTTGCGACTGAGGGAATATTTAAAAGACCGCTCAATGTCCGAACCGTCAGCTCCCGCTTTCACATAACGCACTGCAAGTTCTTCAATTTCTAGGCAGATTTCTGCTTCCCAAGTCGGGCGACTTACCATCCAACAATGTAGTTCTTCGGACTGCTGCTCACAGCCAAGGGAATATAGCCATTGCTCAATTTTTGGTAAAGGATGATTGTACAGCGGACTGTCAACGGACGGCATGGCAGACATAGTTTTTTTGCTTGGCAATAACGCGACGTAACAAAGTTTAGAAAATGTGGCTTTAGTTTAACAATTTGACGTTATTTCTGGAATTAACCTGCATTACCCTGGCTCAAACTCAGGGCGATCGCCAACAGTAAACAGCCCGCAAAAGTAGTCAACATAATAAATAGCGCAAAAATTTCTCCTGCCGATAAAGGTCGATCCGTGGGATCAAGATAAGCCGAACTGGTGTAATTCGACTCACCAGAGCTGGACTCCCGGTCAGTTTGCACAACACTATATCGAGAAAAGCCAATTTTTAGATCATAAAGCGATCGCCGCTCCGGACTACTGAGCGTCCCATAGGCCTCATTGAGACGCTGAAACTTTGCCCGAGCTTCCGCCTCCGGTAAAACAGTCGTATCAGGATGAAACTTTTTACTGAGCTGCCGATATTTTTGACGAATTTCCATCGGCGAAGCCGTCGGATTTAAACCCAACACGCCATAATAACTAAGAGCGATGCGCGTTTTTACATCTAACGTTTTTTTTGCCTGTTGTGCACGAGAATCCGGCGAAGTTTGTGCCATCGTAACCAGATGCCAAAATTTTTGATATTCTACCCCGCACAATAAATTTCGGCTTAACTATGCCGTTTTTGTGGGATGCTATAGCCCTTTTTTTGACCTTTAGTTTTCCTGTGAGTGCGGCGATCGCCATGACCCTTAAGCCCCTAGAATCAGTCCTAAAAACAGTCATGCACCAAAAAGCATGGCAACATCAACGACACCTACAAACCATCACCACCCTGTGGCAGCAACTGCTCCCCCCAAAAACCAAACTCAATAGCTATCCCCACAGCATCAAAAACAATACCCTGTTCATCGCCACAAGTAACGACACCTGGTCCCAGCACCTCACCCTCCAGCGCCTCAACATTCAAAAAAAACTCAACGCAAAATTGCCCCCGAGCGAAGCCATACAAAATATTCGCTTTACCAGCACCCACTGGCACCAAAAACCCGCCTATTCCCCCCTAGCCGATCCAGATTCCCCCCACCCCAGTCGAACCACTTCCCGTTCCCCCCAAGCAAAACGAGCCGGTGGCGACTCCCCCAGTGCAGCCGTACGCGCGTGGCTAACAAAACAACAGCAACAACTGGAAAATCAACCCCCCTGTCCAAAATGTCACGTTCCCACCCCCCCCGGCGAACTTAAACGTTGGCAAGTTTGTCGATGCTGCATCGCGCAAAAATGGCATCACAAACAAAATATGTCGCAACAGTTACGTAATAACCCCACCACTAATCAAGAAATCACGACATAACTTTGACAGTTAATACCTAGAAAAATGACTCAGTAAAGTATTTTTCCCTACTCATTTTTTTATCACTTTAAATTAGTTCATTAACCTGTCCGGGTAAGACTTGTCTGATTAGAAAAAAATATTTAAATTGATCCCAGTGCCGAAAAACTGTTTTCTAATCAAAATAACCACAGATTTTATCAAGCCAAAGAAAATACAAGTCTGTTTACATAACGCAATAGAGAATATAAAAAAAAGCTAAATCTTACCAAGCGAAAAAAGGCTCTACATAGATGACCTTCTATGGTGTTGAGTTTACTTTGTAGCAATTCTTACACAAGTCATAATAAACAGACATAAGAGACCCGATCACAATTTCTCATCTAATAGTCAGCCACCATAATGAACAGTAAAAATTGCTCCATCTCTACCTGTAAAACTTGTCGCTACTTCCGGACAGAAGGGAGAAGAGGTGGTACTTGTGAGCAATTTGGGACATTCATGGATCCCGCTTGGAATGCCTGTCCACTAGGGGTTGCTGCCTTTGAGACAGTACCCAAGGAGGTACAGCCTATTGAAGTTTTGGAACACTCTTTTACATTGGAGTTTGCGGGAGAGTCTATGGTGCAAGCTTTGACTGAGCCGTCAACTTGTCCTGATGTTGCTTAAGTCTCTACTGGTTTGGTTGGTCAATGGGTAGAGTCGCAAAATTAGACAATAAAAATAATAGTGCTGACTCTATCCCCTAATGGTGCATTTAGTTAAAACCTATCGAATGACTAAAAGGCTGATTTAGCTTGGATTTAAAGGGATATTGTTCGGTGAAAGTCAGTCCTTGAAATTTTCTACGCTTTAGGTATTTTAGCAAAAAATATTTTTTGTTTTTCTTTAAATTCTGGTCACTAAATTTAGTGATTGTTGCTTGAAATGGGGGAGGGCAAGCTATATTTTCTGCTAAGGATGAATCGGTATTTGACGATAGAAAAAGCGTTCTGAATCGGAGGGGTAAATGGAAGAGCTGAAAGCTGTATAAGTATTTTTTCTTAAGGGTAATCAGTACTATTCGGATCTGAAAAATATCTCCTCGGACGACAAAAATCGGTAAAATGAAGCATAAGGGCAAAAAATAGTGGTTTTTGAGCCAAATTGTAGTCCTCAAAACTATTGCTGCTTTAGTAACTTTTTTTCCTTTTATTTATGCTTCAAGACAGTTTGACAATTCGTTATTATCAGCGTTTGACCGATGCGATGGTGGAACTATGGCGACGGGGCAGCCGCTATGAGGATATTCGTAACTATATGGATGGCTACATCGCTTGCTTGCGCCATACTGGCTCACTGGAGGCGTACAAAATTCATCGGCTAGAGGATGAGGCTTTTCGCTTTTTGCGTGATCCCTCAAATTTTGAAATGGCTTATCCCCAGACTCAGACGGAAACGGACTATCATTATTAGGTTTTGTGTTCAGGGCTCTTTTGAGCGGGGTATTTTTTTGTGTGTATCGGAAGTAATGGCTGGGTGGGCGATCGCCGTCTAGGCCGTGAAGGGATCTGACACAGTTTTTGTCTGAATATACTAAATCGCCCTAAACCGTCATGGTTTGGGCGAGTTTAAGGTGGATGTGGATTGGGGTAAGGTGGCTAGCTACGGGCGACACCGTCTTGGCGTGCTGCTTGACCAACGGCGGCTGATACGGCTACGGCTACGCGTTCGTCAAAGACAGAGGGGATAATGTGCTCTTTATCCAGTTGGGCATTGCTGACGAGGGAGGCGATCGCCTGGGCGGCTTGGAGACACATATTAGTGGTAATACTTGAGGCGCGACAATCTAATGCACCGCGGAAAACGCCCGGAAATGCTAAGACATTGTTAATTTGGTTGGGGTAATCGCTTCGACCTGTGGCCACAACTGCGGCTTTATCGAAAATGAGTTCGGGTTGAATCTCCGGAATGGGGTTTGCCATGGCAAAAATGATGGAGTCTTTCGCCATTGAGGTGACCATTTCTGGGGTGACAACGCCCGGTACGCTAACACCAAGGAAGACATCGGCTCCTTTCATTGCATCGGCAAGATTGCCTGTGGCATCTACTGCAAATTCGGCTTTTTCTGGGGTGAGATGCTCGCGTGTGGTGGAAATGATGCCTTTAGAGTCACACATCCAAATTGCGCCCACGCCTGCTTGACGCAAAAGTTTGGCGATCGCAATACCGGCAGCTCCAGCACCGTTGATCACAATGCGGACATCTTTTAGGGATTTTTTGACGAGCTTGATGGCATTAAACAGCGCAGCCAAAGAAACGATCGCCGTACCGTGTTGATCGTCATGGAAGATAGGAATATCAGTTTCTTCCTTGAGACGTTTTTCAATTTCAAAGCAACGGGGGGCAGCAATATCTTCTAAATTGACACCACCGAAAACAGGGGCGAGATATTTTACTGTTTTGACGATTTCATCGACATCTTGGGTATCGAGACAAATGGGAAAGGCGTTGATCCCAGCAAATTCTTTAAAGAGCATGGCTTTACCTTCCATCACGGGCATTGAAGCTTCTGCGCCGAGGTTCCCTAAGCCTAGAACGGCGCTGCCGTCCGTGACGATCGCCACCATATTACTTTTTACGGTGAGGTCAAACACCCGCTCCGGGGATTCGGCGATCGCCTTACAAACCCGACCAACACCGGGCGTATAGGCCATGGCTAAATCTGACTGCACGGTGAGGGGAATGCGGCTTTCGATAGTGATTTTGCCGCCCCGGTGAATGGCAAAGGTACGGTCTGCAACATCTAGAACTTCAATATCTTCGAGAGCTTTAACGGCATCGACAATTTCGTCGGCATGTTGATCACTAGAAGCATCGACGGTAATGTCCCGCAGCAAAAACTTGAGATCCCGTTCAATGAGCTCGATATTGCCTAAGCTGCCCCCCACTGCGGCGATCGCCTGAGTTACTTGCGCTAAGGTTCCCGCTTGGTTTGGGATACGCAGACGGAGGGTAACGCTGTAACTGGGATTGGGGGTAAGGGCAACCATAATTTTGTATTTAATGCTCGAACACTAAAGGCTAATGGGAAAATTCCCATCCCATTTAACCTCACTTTTCCCGATTGCAGAAGCCGCCGCGCGACAGAATTGTAATCAGGCGATCGCCTTTCTCCCGTTCCAGCCACCATACGGGTCTACATTTAGCGAATATTCTTTACTTTTGTCCCCACTAATTAACAACCGAGAAGACTAAACTGATAGCAATATCCCATCATTTCCCCCAAGAGGACGACATACATGGATGCTTTGGAATTGGGACTTGAACAATTAACGTTCGGGGCGATCGCCGATGTCGAAACCGACTATGCCGAACTCGCAGAATTCATTGATATCCTTAAGCCCCTCATTCGTCAGCCATCCGTAGTGGGTAACGAAGACGCATTCTTCCGAATTTTGCGCCGGGAGCTAGAAGAATTTGACCACCTCAACGTACAGCTTTACCACGGTGTCCTCGTCGCCCAGGGCAGTAAACCCCATGACCTATTTCTCTCCGCCCACATTGACCGCCACGGCTTACTCTGCACAGGGCCCAATGAATTTCAATATGCCGCCTTTATCGCCGGAAATCGCGGTGAAGTAATGGGAGACTCCGTATCGGAACATATGCTGAATACCATCGAAAATCGCTTCCAAGGACAGCGGGTACAAGCACATTTTCCCTATACCGGCACTTACCTTGCCCAAGGAGAAATCACAAATTCCTACATTTGCCCCGAACGCAATAATCTAATTTTTGAAGTCGATGGTCTGGAATTTTTGCAACCGGGTACACCCATCTCTTTTCTAGATCGTTTGCAAATTGAAAATGGTTTAATGTCGGCACAGCTGGATAATGTCGTCAGTGCTGCGATGATTATTTATCTGTTTCGGAAAGGATTTCAGGGCACAGGTTTATTTACAGCCCAAGAAGAGTCTGGCCGCAGTTGGCGCTATGCCTTGTCTTGGTTTCAACGGGAAAGATTGACCACCCAAAGATTAGTGGTGCTCGATACAAGTCCCTACGCCACCCGCGAAGATGCGGATGTTCAACAGGTAACGTTGCGTCATCGAGATGCTAATGGGGAATTTTCGGAGGCCATGACCCAAGAATTAGTGACTCGCTGCGAGGAATTAGGTTTAAGTTACGGCTTTAAGGATGAATATATTGCAACGCAAAACGAAACCCGTAGTAGACCCTATCCCCTTGGTCGCACGGAGTTAGGCCGGATTATTGTTGCCACTGAAGGAGAAATCAACGGCACAACGCTACAAATTCCGACGACGGATTATCACACAGCAACGGAAACTGCTTCTTTGTCGGCGATCGCCGGTGTTTTAAAACTATTGATGTCCTATATTTAACCTGAGTTCGGTTTAAGCATGGTCTGGAATGACGACGCGGCGACAGGGAGAGCGAAGGATGGGGCGATTTTTCATTCAAACAATTCTAGGAGTCAAAAAATGCGAGTGTCCGTTGATGTCCCATGTCTCCCCATCCCAATGTCCCCATGTCTTCAAGGCATTCAGATAACTCCTTAACCCGAACGGACGTTATATTTAAAACCCGAAAGCGAGGGAGACACGGAGACAAGGGGACGCGGCGGAATCAATCTGGCAAGCTCTACTCGACCCAAAATCAATTCAATGAAAATCTCCCCGTCACCCACTCTCCCCTTCACCGCGTCGTTTTACCACCTTTCAACAAACCTCTGACTAACCTTAAGAACCTTCCGAATAGCCCTGTAAATTTTCGGGATTACTATCCTGAAAAACGCGGGTCGCTAAATCACGATACCGATTTATTTCGTATTTATAAATAACAAGATACTTCCCCATATTGATGCGATTACGGTAAGGCAGAGCATCGCCACTGCCCGTTAAAACACCAATACTATTACCCACAAAAAAACTCCCCATGGCACCACTGGCCGCACCAGCTAAACCACCAACGATATGATTACCGGGCGTTCCTGCCCAAGCAAAAGTATTCAGACCTGTAATGTAATCAAAAACAAACCCCCCAAAAAAGCCGAAGGGAATCAGCCAATAGGACATTAATTTCGCCTGTTTTTTGCCTTGCTGGGTCGGATCAATAAATCCAAATTCATCCGCCGTTGTGTATCCTTTACCAAGGATGACTAAATCTGACTTAGGAATGCCCGCTTCCTCTAGATCTGTATAGGCAGCTTCGGCGGTCATACGGTCAGGGTAAACAGCAATCAGATAGTTCATGGACAAACAAAATTAGCAGCAGAAACGTTAAGTTCTGATTGTAGGCGATCGCCATCCGTAACGTAGGTAAATCTCCCTAACCAACCCCCTTTTTACCTGCCCATCAATTAACGAGCCACCGTTCCTAAGACTGCTGGACAAAAAATAGTTTTAAATCTTAAGAAAACCTTGCACAACGTGAACCATGACCTAGTTAAAGAGACAAATTTCCAGTCCGTTGACTCTTTGAACTATTGTGATTTTCCTGCCAATGGCCAAGCTCTAAAGCCCTTAAGGTCGTCACATAACGTTGTGTAACGTTTATTACGTTATATGTCACTCATTCGTAGTTTGTGTCCTCTAGAACGCAATATTTGTTTTGAGTATCCCATGTTGATCGTCACATATGCTACGGATTTCCCCGCAGTAGTTGACTGGGCAAAGCGCTATGGTTGCTCCTGTTAGCTCGGCATTGTGCCCCAATTCCGAGGCGAAATTCCGCATAGATGGTGAACTGATTTACTCAGGTGTCGTGTTGGGTGATTTTCCTCAGTGGTCACATTCCCAGCTAAAAACCTAAATATTGATTGATAACAAGGAGATCCTCTTCTTATGACTTTTGGACCCGCATCCCGACTCGGTGTTGCTCTCTTTGAAGAGACTGACCCCATTGAGTTTATTCCGGGACAGAGTGATGATGCGAAAGAAGCAATTATTCGTGCTGTCTATCGCCAAATCCTCGGTAATGCTTATGTGATGGAAAGTGAGCGCGCTTCTGTACCTGAGTCGCAGTTTAAAAATGGCGAACTAAGTGTACGGGAATTTGTTCGGGCGATCGCCAAATCAGACCTATACAGCAGCCGTTTCTTCGAAACAACCCCCCGCTACCGTTTTATTGAACTAAACTTCAAACATTTCCTTGGTCGTACACCCAAAGACCTCGAAGAAATGCGCATGCACAGTGACCTCCTAGATAACGGCGGTTACGAAGCAGAGATCGACTCTTACCTCGACAGTGACGAGTACCAAGCCACTTTTGGTGAGTACTTTGTTCCCTACCTTCGTGGTTATAAGACCGATGCTGGCATTAGCATGGTTGGCTTTACCCATATCTTTGCAATGCAACGTGGTGCGTCGAGCAGCGACCTCAAAGGTAGCCTTTCCGGCATTAGCCCAGTCCTCAACCGTAACGTGATCAACCCCACGCCAATGCCTGTGGTTGCACCTTCTGCTGGTGCATCTGGTGATGGCTGGTCTTTCCAAGAATCCACCACTCGCGATGCTGGCTTAACCCGTCTTGGTGCAGGTGCAGGTGATAGCGGCAAAGTCTTCCGTATCGAAGTTACTGGCTATTCTTCTCCCGGCAAAGTCAATCGTATTTCCAAATTCCGCCGCAGCAACAAGGTGTACTACGTGCCCTTCGAGCGTCTGAGCGATGAATACAAGCGCATTCACGCAACTGGCGGTGTGATTTCTAGCATTACGCCTTGCTAGGTCTCAAATTCTAAGCTTTTTTAAAAAACCTAATTTAATTTATTTAGGAGCTTGCTTTTTATGAGTGTAGTTTTAGATTCTCCGGTAGAACTTCGTAATTCGGGCGTCGATGATGTTGCTACCGCAATTCGTGCTGTTTACAAGCAGGTGCTCGGTAATCCCCATGTGATGGAGAGTGAGCGTCTGACCGAGGCTGAGTCTCAGCTTGCCAATGGCGACATTACTATCCGAGAATTTGTGCGTGCTGTTGCAAAGTCCAGCTTTTACCAAAGCCGTTACTTTGAGAGTTGCGCTCCCTACCGTTTTGTCGAGCTTAACTTTAAACATCTACTAGGCCGTTCTCCTGAAGACCAGGCGGAGCTTTCGGAGCATATTCAAACGACTGTTAATAGTGGCTACGACGCTGAAATTGACTCCTATATCGATAGTGATGAGTACATCAGCAACTTCGGTGAAAACATTGTTCCTTACTACCGTGGTGCTCAGACACAAGTCGGTCAGAAGAATGTAACTTACAACCGTACTCTCTCTGTATATCAGGGTTATGCCGGGGTTGATAGTGCGTTTACTGGTGCTCGTCTGGTGGGTGATCTTGCATCAAATCTACCTACTGATGCAGATACGCCTTCTACTGGTGGCCGTATTGCGGGCTATGCGGATGCGACGGATAAGACCTTCAAGATTGTGGCCACTGGCTTCAAGTTTGATAGTCCCCGTCGGATTAGCTCTAATGAGTACATCGTTCCCGGCGATCGCATGAGTCCTCAGATTCAGCGTATCCACCGTGCTGGTGGTCGCATTGTGAGCATTACTGAAGTTGATTAATTGCTGAGCTTGGCTTCGGTTGTCTTTAATCGAAACTAAATCATTGTAACTACACGACTTCGGTCTTGATTGTGAGTTGAGTCGTTGGCGATCGCCCCTTAGGGCAGAGACATTCCTTAAAGAAAACATTTTCTAAAGAAATATTTGTCAAAGAGACGATCATCAACGGCTTCTCTCTAGTCACAACCTTAATTTTTTAATTTAATTTATTTTCTTTTTTAATTTAAAATCATGGCTATTCCTCGACTGAGTTACGCGCCACGCAGCCAAAACCAACGGGTAGAAGGCTTTGAAGTGCCTGGTGACGAACAGCTACAGGTTTTTAGTGCCGAAAATCTTTCTTCGAATTTAGAGATTGAATTGGTCATTAGAGCCGCTTACCAACAGATTTTTAACGAACAACAAATGTTGTCCGTTAACCGTAAGCGTGAACTAGAATCTCAACTCAAGAACCGTCAAATCACTGTCCGTGATTTTGTGCGTGGGTTACTCCTGTCTGACACATTCCGTCAGCGTAATGTCGATGTCAATAATAACTACCGTCTTGTCCAGATGACAGTGCAGCGCGTGCTTGGACGGGAAGTTTACAGCGAGCAAGAGAAAATTGCTTGGTCTATTGTCATTGCCACTAAGGGCTTCCAAGGTTTCGTCGATGAACTCCTCGAAAGCGACGAATACTTTGCCAGTTTCGGCCTTGATACTGTGCCCTATCAAAAACGCCGCATTCTACCGCAGCAAAGCCAGGGAGACCTACCCACGGCGCGGATGCCCCGCTACGGGAACGATCACCGCGATCGCCTCATTGCACAGGGTTACTTTAGCAACAAACCTCTAGAAGAAGCCCCTTGGGTGGCACCAGCTTGGGTGACCTTAGTCGGCAAAACTATTGTGTTTAGCGGCGCAGCAGCATTGATTGCACTGACTGTGGCAACTGCCCTTGCTGCCTTCGAACTGATCAGTTTGTAAAACAGCGATTGCTACCTACTAAAGTGGCAGCATAAAAAACACTTTAAAACCTACTATATTCCAAAGGAAGTGACACCATGTCGACTTTAACTGCTGGCTTTACAGATGCCCCCGTAGAGCTACGAGACAATGCTTCTGAAGATGATTTGCAAATTGTAATTCGTGCGGTTTACAAGCAAGTCCTCGGCAATGTTCACGTTCTCTCAGAACAAGCATTTAAAAATGCAGAATCTTTATTACGCAATGGCGACATCACCGTGCGTGATTTTGTACGCACTGTTGCCCAGTCTGAGCTGTACAAATCTCTTTTCTTCGAGGGAAACCCAGCTTATCGCAGCACTGAGTTGAACTTCAAACACCTTTTAGGTCGTTCTCCTGAAGATCAATCTGAAATTGCTGAGCACGTCAAAATCTATAACACCGAAGGCTATAACGCTGATATCGATTCCTTCATCGATAGTCGTGAATACACCGAAGCGTTTGGTGAAAATGTTGTGCCCTATCCCCGCACAATCAGCACCCAAACTGGTTTTAAGAATAATACCTTTAACCAAACCGTTTCCTTGCTCGGTGGCTATGCAACTAGCGATCGCAGCAGTGAAGCTCAGCTCGTTACCAGCATTGCTAGCAATTTACCCCAGTCCATCAAGGTTGCCAGTTCCCGCGGTGGCGCTGTTACTTCAACGAGTAAGCGTTTTCGCATTGATATTGCCGGGGCAGGTACAACTCCCGTGAGCAAACAAAGCAAAACTTTCATCGAAGTCAACTATAAGCAGCTCTCTCGTAATATCCAAAGCATCCAGAAAATGGGCGGCACAATTCTTGGCGTTTCTGAGGTCGCCTAGGTTGATTGTTTCAGCTCTAAATCATATTTAGGCTGTGCTTATTTCCCATAAATATTGCGGATCCACATAAAGCGGCTTACCAAGGTAGTCCGCTTTTTTATGTTTCGAAATATTACGATAACTGCTCCACAAAAGCATCAGCACTAATTTAAACTGAGAGAATATTAGTGCTATATTTTTTCTTTTTTAAAACTTGGCTATTGAGCCCAATATAAAATATTTTTTAATTATTTTTTAATATTGATTATTCTATGGATATAGAAAAATTTATTAGTGCTTCCCTAGGTCAATGGCGATCGCAACGTAGTGCCCATCATCTCGCTTTTGGACATTTTGAACAGGTCACTTCGACCATTAAGATTGAACCTTTGACTAAAGATGATTCTGAAGTAATTGCACTTTGTAAAACCTACAATGTTGACCCCACAGTGGCAGCGACACCCTTCCGCATGAGTTGGGAGGGGGAATCTGATTGGGATGATGATGAAACGTTTTCGGGGACAACTATTTTAGTACCTGTTCCCGATGCTAATGATGTCAAAAAGGGAAAACTATTACGTGACCAAGGCTATGCTGAAACCATTAGTTCTGCTGGCGAATATCATTTTGATCAAGATGGAGCTTTTGTTTTGGAAACAGCCTATGAACGTGCTGCTGCAGAGGAGCGAATTTGGTTTGCAAATCCCAATTTTAGAATGCGAGTTTCCCTAATTAAAACAAGTGGTGGTAGTGGTGTTGTAACAGCCTCTTTTTCTTCTGAAATTCGCGCAGAAGTCCCATCTTAGATATTTCCAACGATTTAACATATTCACGAACTTACTCTACCGATGGCTTATCAACTAGAAGAAAAAATTCCTACTGCTGCAGAGCAGTCATTGATGTATGCTTTGGCTCGTACGATGGCTGGTGGTTTTAGTAATCAGAAGCAGTCATTTGCTGACCCTAAGAATTATGCCCATATTCGTGTCTTTTTTCGGCCTTTACCTTGGGACTTTTTTGACGGTATTGGCTTCTACTCAGAGCAAGTGTATGACTATGATTTGTGGTTACCCTATCGTCAAGGTATTCATCGTTTTGTTCCCTATGGTGATGAAGTTTATATCGAAAATTACAGTCTTAAAGATGCGCTGGTTTATGCTGGTGCTGGTCGTAATTTAGATATTCTCTGCAGTATTAAGCCGGATGTTATTGAACGCCGTTGTCACTGCTCGATGATTTTTCGGCCAGATCATGATGGGTTTCAAGGGCGGGTAGAAGGGCGGGATTGTGTGATTGAGAAGCGTGGAAAAAAGACTTATTTAGTCAGTGATGCTCGGTTCACGGAAACGAGTTTTACGGGTTGGGATCGAGGTTTGGATATTGATACGGATGAACAAGTTTGGGGGTCTGCTGTTGGTCCTTTAAAGTTTGAGAAGACAGATAGTTATGCTTCTGAGGTTGTTGAAAATTACTAGTATTAAAATTGTCAGTATTGTTGTCATGATATAAATAATTGTTTTTTGTTATGGAACAGACTAGAAAAATAAAATTTGGGAGATAAACAGTCAAAAGAAAGATTTATTTGCCTTGGGCAATAACTAATATATTGTTAGCTTTTTTAAGATTTTCCTACGGTAGTTTAAAGTCACGATGTTACCTCCGGTCGCCAGCAAAAAAATGAAAGCGTGGATTCGGAGTCGTCACTTGATTTGTTCCGGCAACTTTTTTGTTTTTGAAACGCTTGATTATTCAACGATTGAGCGGTTTGAAGAATGTGTTGAAAGTTTGGGGGGGACGTTGATTTCTGTGGATCCGTTGAAGCGTGTTTGGATTGGGACTCATCGGCGTATTTTGCTTTATCAGGCAAAGGCGAGTTTGCATACTCCTCACCATGAATTGAAGCAATATTGGTATAAGAAAGGGAGTTTTAAAAGTCGTTTTGATGAGTCTTTGTAATGGCTCTTTTTTTGTTTTTTTTGTGTTTGAACTGAATGGTTTAGGTTTGTGTATTTAATGGTTTGAGCGGGATTTGTGGTGGGATTGGTCAGCGATCGCCGAATGATGATGTTTGGCATTTTAAGTTTTTGCTTGGGGAGTGGATTTTTCGTGGCTCATTTGAATGTGTTATTTTCCAAGGAAGACTTTTTATGATTAAAGCTGCATGTTATTGACCGATGATTTGTTGTTGAATTTTAAGCGGTGTGAGCGACGCGCTTTTCTGAATCTGTTTGGTGATCGCCGCGAAAAATCCTCTGAGAAAGATTTTTTAATGAAGCTGCGCAAGGAAAATCAACTACACATCAATATTTATTTAGGTCAACGTCCCTATCGTCAACCCCAGTCAGAGGATTGGGAAACGCGGGCGAAGGAAACGGAAGAGCTGATGGCTCAAGGGGTTGAGTGCATTTATAAAGGTGTACTATTACATCGCTTTGACCAGTGGGAGGGGACAAAGATTGAGCAGTTGACCCTCGTGGGCAAACCCACGGTATTGCTACGGCAGGCCGGAGAATCCCGCTGGGGAAAATGGCACTATCGTTCTGTCAGCGTCAAACTGGGGCAAAAACCGAAGCCCGAATATAAGCTGATATCGATGCTCCATAGCTTTCTGTTGGAACATATTCAAGGGCGATCGCCGCGACTGACCCAGTTAATTTTGCGCTCCCGTCGCCCCCACAAAGTTGATATGGAGCTATGGTCCGAAAAACTCCGGGAGACCATCACTGACTGTGTGCGAGTGCTAAGCAACCCGACCGAACCAGAAGTTTTTATTTCTCGACAACGCTGTCATCTCTGTTCTTGGTACAACCATTGTTACGGGATCGCCCAAGCAGATCAGCATTTATCCCTCGTTCCCGGCGTTACCCCCAATCGCTACGAATCTCTTCAAGAAATGGGCATCCATAGCATTGAAACCTTGGCAAATACGCCTCCCAAACATCTCGGGCAACACCTCGGACCCGATGTTGCAATGCAATTACAACAGCAGGCAAAGGCGATCGTTTACAAGGAAGTCGTCTGGCGAGTTAATCGTCCTAATAAAATACAATTAATGCCGAAAGGTGACGTAGAACTATTTTTTGATATCGAAGCTGAGCCGGATCGCAATGTGGACTATTTACTCGGTGTTTATTTTATTGACCATCGCAATCAAGTGGAAAAGTTCTATGCTTTCGTGGCAGAGACCCTAGAAGAAGAAGAAAAGATTTGGCATGAGTTTGTCGCTTTTGTACAACAGTTTCCCCAAGCGCCAATCTTTCATTTTTCGCCCTATGAGCGGGATACTTTAAATCGTCTCGGCAAAAAATATGGAACGCCCATCAATGAATTGCAGGGGATCGTTGGTCGGCTAATGGATGTTCATCAATGGGTGACAAAATATCTGATTTTTCCCGTTGAAAGTTATTCCCTCAAATCCCTTGCCAATGCTTTAGGTTATCACTGGTATGAAGTGGGTGTGAGTGGGGATCAAACGGTGTGCTGGTATGATACATGGCTTGAAACGGGCGATCGCCAACTTTTAGATGCCATTATTCGTTATAACGAAGACGATTGTCGAGCAACCCATCACCTCAAACAATGGATAACAGAATTTATTGAATCCAAGGAAAATATTGCCCTTTTATCGTGATCCCCAAGGGGTTTAGGGCAAATTTACGCCGCCATACCCATGGACTATGTACTTTTTTTAAAACTTTTTTCGAAAATACATGACCTCTCCAAAACAATAAATAAATAATGCTAATGTAAATGAGAAGTAAAGCTGAACAATAACAGTTTTCCTCAAAGTTGACTTGCAGTTTTCCTAAGATGCGAGGTCGCCAATATGATGAGTTTTTTTCTAGCTCCATTACTTTGGGCGATCGCCTTTGTGAGTATTTATTTGTACCAAGCTTCTGAACACGAGGTGACAAAAGTTCTCGCTGCATCAATGGCCGCTGTTTGCATTATTTGGGGTTTTGCTGCCACCCATTGGGGTTTACACCTGCTGTGTCTTTTCGTTTTAGTGCGCTACCGTTTCTACTTTCCACTTAAACCGATTTCGGTAGATAAATTGTAAGACTGGGTATGTATTGGCGGTGATGTGAGTAACTGATCGTCGCTTTCAAGTTTGATTTCTCTTTGTGCAATATTATGGGACTGGTCTAAAGTTTTAGATGGGTCTCTTTTTTTGTCAAAATAAACGGGCGATCGCCCATTGGGAAAGTATTAAAATCTAAGCCAATCCCTTGCCGCAGAAAGCCATTTAGCATCGTACAAACTGCTTTTTTAGCCCGATAAAAGAACTGCATTTAAGGCAATAAATTTAAACAATGATTGTCTAAAGTTATTGCCCCTTTCTTTGACTTAATTTCTAAACTAAAAATGGCTTCGCCAAATAGAAACTTGCAATTGTTTTCGCATCAATGCGATCGCCACGTTTAACAGCCTCTTCAAATTCATCAGGTGTCCACAAAACAACCTCAATATCCTCATCTTCATCCTGGGCTGGAGGATTATCCAGTTTCGTTAAACCCGTCGCCAGATAAGAAAAAATCCACTCATCAGAATAACCCGGACAAATCGGAAACTTACCCAAAAATTGCCAGTTTGCAGCGTCATAACCCGCCTCTTCTGGTAGTTCATGCTTGACGGTATCCAAGGACTTTTCACCGTCTTCAATCGTTCCCGCAGGAAACTCAAAAATTCGCCCTTGCATAGCAAATCGATATTGCTTCACAAGGACTAACTTGCCATCTTCCGTCACTGGTACGACCAAAGCACCACCGGGATGCCGCACACAACCATATTCACCGACAGTACCATTTGGTAACCGCATACGGTTCACTTCGTAACTGAATTTCGACCCAAAACATTTGGCAATGGGCTTTAGCAACTGGGGCAATGCATAATCAGCCGACATAGGTAATTTGGTTCCTTAAAACTGAGAAGATAATACCGGATGATGGCGATCGCCTCAAAAATCCTGTAGTATTGGATATTCTAAAAATTTTTAAGTTTAAGTACTGGCAAAACGCAAAATAGATCTTACGTACTATTATCATAGCAAAAATCGCCACAAATTGAGCCAGCATCAAGTTTAGAGCCAAAATATCCAGTCTTTTCCGTTAACTGCCGCCGAAATCCTATGAAGCTCCCTATTATCGCCGTAATTGGTCGTCCCAATGTGGGTAAATCGACCCTTGTAAACCGAATTGCTGGTGATCAGCAAGCCATTGTCCATGACCAACCCGGTATTACCCGTGATCGCACCTATCGTCCGGGTTTTTGGCAAGATCGTAATTTTCAAATTGTAGACACTGGTGGAATTGTCTTTGATGACGAAGAGGCATTTCTCCCCCTGATTCGCGAACAGGCGGCGATCGCCCTGAATGAAGCAGCCGTTGGTATTTTTGTCGTTGACGGAAAAAATGGCCTTAGCGCCGCAGACATCGAAATCGCAGAATGGTTGCGCAAACAAACCGTACCCATCGTTGTCGCAGTAAATAAATGCGAATCCATCGACCAAGGCTATGTTCAAGCCGCAGAATTTTGGGAATTAGGTATGGGCGAACCCTTTCCCATCTCAGCCATTCACGGTAGCGGCACTGGCGACATGCTTGACCAAGTGATCGAGCATATTCCAGCCATCGATAATTTAACAGAAGACACAACCATTAACGTTGCCATTATTGGCCGTCCCAATGTCGGCAAATCAAGCCTATTGAATGCCCTAACCGGAGAACAGCGGGCGATCGTTAGCCCGATCTCAGGCACAACCCGCGATGCCATCGACACCCTCGTCGAACGTAATGGTCAACAATACCGCCTCATTGATACTGCCGGTATCCGTCGCAAAAAGAACGTTGACTACGGCGCAGAGTTTTTTAGTATTAACCGCGCCTTTAAAGCCATTCGTCGTTCAGATGTCGTATTATTCGTTGTCGATGTCCTAGATGGCGCTACAGAACAAGACCTAAAATTAGCAGGCCGCATTATCGACGAAGGCCGCGCCGTAGTTGTAATCGCCAATAAATGGGACGCTATCGAAAAAGACACCTACACCATCAACGAATACAAAAAAGAATTGCAAGCCCGTCTCTTCTTTATGGAATGGGCCGACATACTATTTATCAGTGCCCAGACAGGCCAGCGGGTCAATAAAATTTTAGATTTAGTAGACCAAGCCGCAGAATCCCACCGCCGTCGCGTTAGTACTTCCGTAATCAACGAAGTCATTCAAGAGGCCGTTACTTGGCACTCCCCACCAACAAATCGCCAAGGCCGTCAGGGCAAAATTTACTACGGCACGCAGGTCCGCAACCAACCACCAACAATTTCACTATTTGTGAATGATCCAAAGCGCTTTAACGATAACTATCGCCGTTATATCGAAAAACAATTTAGAAAAGATCTAGCATTTCCCGGTACACCGATTCGACTCGTATGGCGTGGCAAAAAAGTTCGAGAAATTGAACGCGGTTCCAGTAACCGAGCGACAAAAGTTTAAACAATTTAATTTGAACAATTTTTGAACAATTCATGAGACCAAGCTGCTCGGTAGCAATTGAGCTCAGTTTTGTTGTGAAATACAAACTTTACTAATCCTGCACAACCATACTCAAAGCTATCAAAGTTAAGGCATCTAACAGTCTTTAAAGCCTTGCTCTATGGATTTAACATACTAAGCTCCTTACTAATCCTGCCGACCACGACTATATCGCCATTCCGAATAAGCTCTAGAGGCTCTCTCCTCTCCTTCCTTGGGAAAGTTCTTCATATGAAGAAGGGGATTTAGAAAGCTACGCCACTCATGCTCATTTCCCCTTAGACCCTAGCGAAAAAAAGAATTCTATATCTTAGTCGAAACTACTATAAAACTATTGTGAGCAAAAAAGCGACCCTCAAAATTAATTGAAAGTCGCTCTTTTAATTATTTAAAAATATTCGAGAGCAAAAAAGCGCCAGTGAATATTTGTTTTACGCCGAAGCGTTTGAGAAAGCTGCCATTTTCACATCACTTTCCATGAGGAGGTTTTGAAGTTCTTCGGAATCGACTGTCTCTTTCTCAACAAGCATGTCTGCTAATTTATCGAGAACTGGACGATTACTCACGAGAACATCTTTCGCACGAATGTACGCTTCTTCAACAAGGCCACGTACTTCTTCATCAATTACTGATGCTGTTTCATCGGAGAAGTCACGGTCAGAGGCAATATCGCGACCCATGAACACGTTACCGTTTTGGCGGCCAAGTGCTACAGGACCAAGGCGATCGCTCATACCGAAGCGAGTAATCATCTGACGGGCGACATTAGCAACCTGCTGAAGGTCATTGGATGCACCAGTTGTCACCTCTTCAGCGCCGAAAATAATTTCCTCAGCAATCCGACCACCAAGGGCAACAGCCATTTGGTTTTGGAGATAGGAGCGGGAGTACAAACCAGAGTCCATGCGATCTTCACTAGGTGTAAACCAAGTTAGACCACCAGCACGACCGCGGGGAATAATGCTAATTTTTTGTACGGGGTCATAGTCAGGCATTAGAGCACCAACAAGGGCATGACCGGCTTCGTGGTAAGCCACAAGGGTCTTGCGTTTTTCACTCATCACACGATTTTTCTTCTCAGGACCCGCCATAACGCGATCAATCGCATCGTTGATTTCGTCCATCGAAATTTCAGTCAAATTGCGGCGTGCAGCGAGAATCGCAGCTTCATTGAGAAGATTAGATAAATCTGCGCCAGTAAAACCGGGAGTACGACGACCGATTTTCTCAAGGTCAACATCCTTAGAAAGGGTCTTGCCACGGGCGTGAACATTCAGGATTTCGAGGCGACCAGAATAATCAGGACGGTCAACGACGACTTGGCGGTCGAAACGACCAGGACGCATGAGGGCTGCATCTAGCACATCAGGACGGTTAGTTGCCGCGATGATGATGATACCTGTATTGCCTTCGAAGCCATCCATCTCAGTGAGAAGTTGGTTCAAGGTTTGTTCACGTTCGTCGTTACCGCCACCAAGGCCTGCGCCACGGGAGCGACCAACTGCATCAATTTCATCGATAAAGACGATACAAGGTGCGTTTTGTTTTGCTTGTTCAAATAAGTCACGGACGCGGGATGCACCAACACCCACAAACATTTCAACGAATTCAGAACCAGAGATGGAGAAGAAAGGTACACCGGCTTCACCAGCTACAGCCTTTGCAAGGAGGGTTTTACCAGTTCCGGGAGGGCCAACGAGGAGGACTCCCTTAGGAATTTTCGCGCCAATAGCGGTAAAGCGATCAGCATTTTTCAAGAAGTCAACAACTTCAGTCAACTCAAGCTTGGCTTGCTCGATACCGGCAACATCGCCAAATGTAACTTGGGTTTGGGGTTCCATCTGGACGCGAGCTTTAGATTTACCAAAGTTCATGGCTTGGGAACCGGGGCCACTCTGGGCACGGCGGAGCAAGAAAAATAAGCCGACGAGTAGCAAGATGGGGAAAATTAAGGTGCTAAGGGCACGGAAAACCCAATTGTCATCACTCTGGGGCAGAACGGCGATATCAACGTTGTTGTCGCTGAGGATATCGATAAGCTCTGTATCTCCGGGGGGAAGGTTAACCAGAATAGGTGTGCCATCTTGGGCGGGGACGAATGCTTGGGAGCGATCCGAACTAATTTTGACGCTTTCGATGTTGCCGCTTTGAACTTGTTGTAGAAATTCGCTATAGCGCCATGTTTCACGGCTCTGGGGTTGCTGATCAAAGAAGGACACGGCTAAGGAGATCACAACGATCGCCAAAAGGGCATAAAGCCCTGCACTGCGCCATTTTTTATTGTTTTTATTCACTACTGGGAGCCTCCTAGCATCTGAGGATAAGCAATATGGTGTGTTTCTTAAAAGAGAGTCTTATCCTGTCATTCAGGTTAGTTATTAACTAATGTTAACGTTTCTCAGGAAAGATTGTTCATTTTTCTTATTCTATGCCTAAAATTTCAGGTCGTATTCCACTGTTATACGACTATCGTCGTTTAGGTTTGTTGAGCCTCGCAGAAAAATTTGATCGTTGACTCGGTAGCGCAAACCAAACTGGGTTGCTTCGTCGCTATTGAGGATTTGGAGGACGGATAGGGAGAAGTTGGAGCTAATGTCAACGCCAATTTCTGCGCCAAGGCCGAGGGTTGAGTTGCGATCGCCTTCATCGTCGTCGGTAATCACTGTGGGGAAAAGACGAAATTCGCTGAGACCCAATGCATTACCAATAGTGTCTTGAATAGAGTTGAGTAAAGCAGAACCCGCAAGGTTTGCTAGGGCGAGGCCGCTGTTGGATCCCTCTGAGGTGAAACTATCGAAAAATGTACCGCCGAGTAGAGCGACAAGTTCTGTTTCACTACGGGGGGGGCTGCTGCTGAGTTCTAGAACTTGATTGAGGGCACTAGCTTGGCTTTGGTTGTCTTGGTTTAGCTCGCTGGCTTGACCTTGAACGGCGGCTCTAACTCGTATTGTTTCGATGGTACCAATTTGTGTGGCGCTAAAGACGCTATTGTCTTGGATTTCAGCGGATAAGGGATCGGTGTTGATGATAGAAGACTGGGGGGTTTCAATGAGGGAGGCCTGTAGGACAACGTCTAGGTAAGGGTCGAGGCCAAGGCTAGGAATGAAGGTGGCGGTGTTGTCATAGCCTTTGTCGAGGCGGAACTGGGTAGTAAATAGGTTTACTTGCCCTCGTTCTAGGGTGATTACACCGCTGGGTTTTGGAGCAATGAGTGTGCCGTTATAGAGCATTTCTCCAGTCGCCAAGAAGTTGAGAATGGGACTACGGGTAATCTGAATATTACGGCCTAGGTTGATTTTGAGATCTTGAAATTCTGTAATGGCGCTCAGGTCAAGGTTTGAAGTGGGTATATTTGATGGTGAAGTTTGCTTGGTTTGTCTGGTATCGACGGCTTCTATTGTTGATTGAGTGTCGGGAGTTGAGGTTTCTGCTTCGAGTGTATTTTGTTCGGCTTGCTGCTGTTGCTGATCGCCGACGAGGGATATTCGTCCTTCGCTGAGGTTAATTTCACCGCTAATAATCGGCTCTAGGGCTGTCCCGACAATGCTTAAATTGCCGTTAACGCCGCCTTTGTAGAGATTGGGTAGTTCAAAATTTAGGTCTTTTAGTTCGACGCTAAGGGGTTTTTCGTTGTTGGCTATGGCTTTGGCGATCGGCAAACTACCTTTGACTTGCACGTTGCCACCGCTAAAGTCTCCTGTTAGTTCTTGGACAGTAAAGTCGTCGAAGTCAAAGTCGATGTCGGCCTTGACATTTGTCAGGGGTGCATCTGGTAGGGTTTTTGCTTGGATCTTTGCTGTCTGGATCGCCACCTGACCATTGGCGATTAAATTTGTGGGGCGACCTGTATCTGGATTAAAGGTGCCATCAATTTCTAGATCCATTTGACCTTCGCCATCTAGCCAGGCTAATTGTCCCCGCGACAAAATATTGAGCAAAATGAATCCTTCATCTTCTAGCTGAAATTTGAGATTTAAATCATTGCTAGTGGGTGCAATTTCTGCGTTCGGCAATTGGTAGGGGATACTGCCAACTATGGTGAGAGGTTCAGCATCGGTCACTAGTTCTCCATCAACTGCAAAGTCAAGGCGAGCGTCTTCGTAGGTGAAGTTCCCTGTGACGGCATTTATTTCTGCGTCATTAATGCGCACATTGGTCATGCTCATGTCACCTCTTGCTGAGGGATCTTGGGGAGTCCCGGCAAGGTTGGCGTTGGCGTTGATAGAGCCTTGTAGGGCGATCGCCTCTGGTAAATCGATGAATTTTTTGACGAAGGCGACCGGAATTTCATTGAGGCGTAACTGGCCTGTTTGGGTTTCACCACCGAAGCTACCAATGAAAATGACCTGTCCATTGGGCAGTTGGATGTTTACTGGTCTGAGGGTGAGGACGTTGTTACGTAAAACACCACGGGCCACAACGTAGGGAATCTCAATTTCTCCCCATTGCCAAGGTTGGCCGATAAGGCGTGTTTCTCCTAGTTCGTCAATTTCTTGGTAACCGCCCCGGAAGTCAAACTCGGCTTCTAGATTGGCTTCGCTATCTAGATTCATCGTGATTTCGCCGTTAACTGCACCGCTTAAATCGGCAAGTTGGGCGGGCAATATTGATTCTGCGGCTTCTTCGTCGTTTAAGGCTAGTTGGGCGTTGATACAATTGACAAGGGCAATGCGTTCAGCAAAGGGTAGGTTTTGGCTATTGATGCTAAATAGGGCTTCAGAGGTTGTGGTTTGATGGTGTTCGATTAATTCGCGACAGCTCAGGGTTAGTCGTACGTCATTTGTGATTTCTAGTAAATCGGGGTTGGCAGGTACTTCGAGGAGGGCAACGTCTTGGGAAATGTCTGTGGGGTCTGTTTGGGTTGCTGTTTCGTAGAGGTCTTTGCTGTTATCAAAGATGCTGGAGCGGCCAAAGTAATCGGTAATGGAAAGCTGACCGAGGTTTTGAAAGTCGGTGAAGTTGAAGAGCTGCATGGCGACGAGGATATCTTCAATGCGGCCTTGTTCAATTTGTCCGGTGAGGGCAATGGTGGGTTGGGGGCGATCGCCGGTGGGAAGATTAATGGTGGTATTAACGG
The DNA here is from genome assembly GCF_001904615.1 of [Limnothrix rosea] IAM M-220. Taxonomy (NCBI): domain Bacteria; kingdom Bacillati; phylum Cyanobacteriota; class Cyanophyceae; order Chroococcales; family Geminocystaceae; genus Picosynechococcus; species [Limnothrix rosea] IAM M-220. Next base: position 79,712 of record NZ_MRBY01000002.1, on the reverse strand, counting down.
CATAAATGCTGCCATTGTTTTGCCACTGCATATCCCGCGCCATGAATTGATTGTTGCCGTAGTAAAAGTCGCCATTGAGCTGATCACCTCTGACAGTGCCGAGAGCTGGATTGGTAATATTTAAACGCCCAGAGGCTGATAGGTTTTGGAGATCGGCGGTGAGTTGGGTTGAGAGGCGACCGCCCATTTGAATGGTGGCAATGGGGAAATCGAGTTGTTGTATTTGGGGTTGATCTTTGGCGATCGCCTGGGCGAGGGCAACGGGGAAATTTTCGCTTTGGAGTCGGAGTTGTTTGGGGTCTAGGTTATTTGCACCGTATTGCACGGCGAGGTCGAGGCTGGTGTCGGCGACTTGTAGATAGGCTTGTTCGGGACGGAGGTTGGGATTGAGTCGGGCAAGGAGGCGATCGCGCTCCCCTTCGACGGCAATCATAAGACGGCGATCGCCGCGGGTTTGAATGGAGCCCCTGAGCTGATTTTCAAAATCGAGGCTCCCGACTGCGACATTATTGAGGAAAATATTGCCATTCACTGTGGGCTGGCGGGGTGCACCTTGGACTGTGCCTTCAAAACTCGTCTGTCCGGTTAGATCTAAGGATTGAGCCGTTGGCGGCAGGGGTAAAGTGGCAAGGTCAAGATTTTCGATATCAAGATTGAGGGCTAAGTTTTGGATAGCGGCGAGGGGGTCAGTACTGAGGCGGTTAGTGTCGATGTCCACTAGGCCATTGGCATAAAATCCGGCGGCGATCGCCTCCTGAATTTGCAGTTGCGAACCTGTCCAAGCAAATTCACTGGTGAGGGGAGAACTAATCAAAGACAATCCTTGACTGAAACGAACGTTCCCTTGAGCCTGAAGGCGGCTAAGGTCAGGATTCATCGCATCAGCAACCACATCAAAAGTCCCCGACGCAACGCCACTAAGCTGTTCAGAAAAGGGATAAAGCGCCACCCCCATGGCGGTCATTTGACTGGTCACTTGACCCCCCCGGAGCGTAATAGTGCCTGCATTCACCACACCGCCTGCCAGTTGGGCGATCGCCGAACCTTGAGCCAGCACTGCATCGAGGGCAATATTATCGAGAACACCACGCACCTCAAAGGAGCCATTCGTGGGCACAGTCGTGACATAGTTGCCCAGTTGGGGCGAAAAATTCACCAAATTAACATTATCTACCTCCGCGCGGCTGTACCACTCACCCTTGGCGATCGCCACATTCTCTGTCCGAATCACCCCGCCATCAGCAATGGTCAACCGACCCACACCAGCAGCATCAATAGCATCAGCACTGGGATTATCGAGGGTTCCCGTCGCCACAAATTCCCCTTGATACGTCGCATTTACCGGAGGCAAATCCGGCGCTAAACGATTGAGTTCCAAGCCGGCCAAACGAATATTTGAGCGCCACACACCGTCATTCACCGTCAAATTATTCGCCGTGGCCGTGCCACCCGCAAGATTAGTGCGCGCTTCACCCGTAACCTGAAGCGGATCGCCGACATTCGCCACAAGGGAACCCGTCGCCTCAAACTCACCATTAACAAGACTATTTTGAACAAAAGGCGGTAGCGGCTGCGTATAGAGTCCCGATAACCTCAAACCACGGGCGATCGCCGGCGTTTGCCACCGATCCTTCGTCACATTTAAATCCGTCGCCGTGACCAAGCCTCCCGCGACTGGAACAACAGCACGTCCCGACACCACAAACTCGTCCACCCTATCAACAGTCGATTCAAAAATAAATTCTCCCATACCAACACCCAAAGGCACCGGCGTAGGAATCTCATAAAGTTGCGCCAAAGCATTAGTTGGTAACCGCGTACCCGTTGCCGAGATTAGAATGTCACCCTCAGGAAGATCCACCGTCGGCAGTTGAATGAGACCCTGCCCCTGAAACTGACCCCCAAGGGTCGGAGTCGCCACAAAATTTTCAACAAAAAATTGACTACCAATAACCGTCAATGTGCCCTGAAACTGACCAAAGGTAACACGATCAAACGTTAAAGTATCGTAATTGACCGCATCAATGAAAAATTGAGGATTTTCCAAGGCTCCCGTAATCGAAACCAAAGCGCGGAGCTGACCATCAACCACAAACTCTGGTTCAGCCAAATCAAAAGTACGCATTAGACCACCAATAGTAACAGGCTGACTAATCAAGTTCCCTTCCATAGAACCACTCAAATCCAGCGCCATTTCTCCAGCTAAGTCAACTTCCCCAAGACTGCCTGAAAGATCTGAAAAATCTAACCGCTGCTCTTCAAAGGCGATCACACTATCCATATTTTTAATAGGCTTGACCAGCTGAGGCAAAATCAAAGTCACACCTTCTGTGACGACTTCCCCCTGCCAATCGGTCAGTTCACCGCCCGGCGCTAAATTCATAGCCAGTTGGCCGTCCACTAACCCTTCAGATAGGGTAAAAGGTAGCGGCAGCAAATCTGTAACGGTTGAAATTTGTAATTTTTTCGCCCGTAAATCTAGGGAAAAAGAGGTGTCACTCAAATCAGCTAGTCCGGAAACGCCGAGTATGCCGCCACGCTCTAACTCCCCTTCTAGGTCAAAGTCAATGACTGTGTCGCCTTCGATTAATTCAGCTTCGCCGTAGGGAACTGCAATTTTGATGGGGGTTTTTAGGGTTCCCGACTCCATCCGAGAGCGGACGGTCAAGGCGGCATTTTTGAGATAAATATTGCCAATATCAACTTCTAAACCGCCTTCTTCATCGTCGTCTGATTCTTCGATATCCAGTGCTAGCCAAACATTATCAATATCTTGCTCTAGGTAAATTTGTGGTCTGAGGAGGGTGAGATCTAAGTTGAGCTGTTGTTGGGTAATCAGTGACCAAAGATCGAAGTTGACAATGACACTTTCAATTAAAACTTCATCGGTGGATTCTGATGTTGCGGGTAGGGCAGAATAGCCTAGTCGAACACCACCTAAGGAAAAGGACTTAACTTCGCCGAGTTGGACGGGGCGGTTAATGGTTTTTGATAATTGTTTTTCGACGGTGGGGGAAAGCCGCTTAAAAATGAAATAACGGGCATAGCCTAAGCCACCGCCTATGGAAATGAGCGCACCGATAAGGAGCCCGATTATGAGGCGGTTCTTTTTTTTTGTTTGGGGTTTCTCTTCCGGGAGCGATGAAGGGTCTGGCTCGTTGGGGTTCATAAACGGGGCAGTACACGGTGGTTTGGACTCATTATAGATAGATGTTTCGGCAAATTTGGTGTTTGTCGATGTTTAATTATGCGAATTGTGATGAATGTTAAGGCTAATGCTAAGGGACGGTATTTTGTCATCGCCATGGAGGGGGAGTTTGTCAAACTGTTCTGATCGTCGCTAGTAAGTGACTAAATCGGGGAAATGTACATTGTGGCCAGAAAAATAGTCATAAAAAAAGGAGGCGATCGCCTCCCGGTACATAACCAATATTTAATTTACTAATATTTATTAGATTAAAGTTTAGAACCTAAAGTTTAGAACCCATGGTTTTAGCCAGTCCCATGAAAGGATCCATGCTTAGACCGGGACGACGGCGATCGCTCTTGTTACCAGTCGTCAGGAGAAAGGTCTCAGCAAAAGAAGCGCCAGAAGATGTTTTTTCTACCTCAGCTTTCGTTTCCGCAGAAGTCTCTTTCACTGCCGCAATAATAAACTCACGGGGATCAACAACATAGTTGCTGGTGGTAGGAGCCGGCGTTGGAGCTTTGGGTGTTGGGGCTTCGCTAGCTGCTGCAGTGGAGGCATTCACCTTTTCGTCAGCCGCTGGCGTACTGCCATCATTGGCTTCTTTTGTCTCGACAACAGGGGGCGCAAAAACCGCATTGGATTCCTGTTCGGGGGAGTCGGGTAACTCCATGGCAAATTTCTTTTGGGAATTTCCAAAAAATCTTTTCAGCATCAGCAAGCTCCTTGGGGAATAATTGATAAATGTTTCTTAAAATTGAGGAAGACATTGCCCAAGCTTGGACAAGTGACTTAAGTTACGCTGATTCTATTGATTGCGTTTTGTTAAGTCAAGATAATCCTTACTTTTGACTGGTTTTTAAGTATTTATAGCCAGTAAATTCCAAAAAAATGATAAAACCAAGTTAGAAAAATGAGAGTCAACTGGAGGCGATCGCCGTGGGACAGGTTCAAAAGATTCTCACTCAGGTCAAGGGAGAACCCCTAAAGGGTCTACAATTTGCGGATCAACGTTGGACTCAGTGGCGACAGGGACAAATTCCATGCCCAACGATTGTCCGAACGAGCCAAGACAACTGTCAGGGTTATGACTGCGACGTAGTGGTCTGTGGTGGAACTCTCGGCATCATGTTAGCCGCGGCGCTCCAACGCCAAGGTTGGCAGGTTGTGCTGCTAGAAAAAGGTATTTTGCAGGGGCGGGATCAGGAATGGAATATTTCTCGCTCTGAGCTAAATACACTAACAGAACTGGAATTATTGACACCCACTGAATTACAGGAAGTGATTTTCACAGAATATAATCCGGCGCGGGTACAGTTTCTCAAGGGTGAGCCGCTGTGGGTGGAGAATATCCTCAATATTGGTGTCAGTCCCAAAGCGTTGTTAGCCAAGCTCAAGGAAAAGTTTTTAACTTGGGGCGGCAAAGTGTTTGAACATAATGCCTGTACAGAAATAGAGGTATGTGACGGTGGGGCGATCGCCAAAACCGACAAACTCACCCTCAGAACGCGTCTCATTCTCGACGGTATGGGACACTTTTCTCCCATTGCCCAGCAAGCACGCCAAGGCCGAAAGCCCGACGGTATTTGCCTAGTGGTGGGCAGTTGTGCCAAGGGCTTTGAGCACAATAAAACAGGCGATCTCATTTATTCCTTCACACCCATCCGTAACCAATGCCAATATTTCTGGGAAGCATTTCCCGCAAAAGATGGACGCACCACCTATCTGTTTACCTATCTCGATGCCCATCCCGATCGCTTTAGTCTCGAATTTTTACTAGACGAATATCTCAAGCTGTTGCCAGAATATCAGCAAACCGAATTAACAGCCCTTGATTTTCAACGGTTTTTATTTGGCTTTTTTCCCAGCTATCGCCAGAGTCCCGTGCGTTATCCCTGGGATCGTATCGTGCCCATTGGTGATAGTAGCGGCGCGCAATCACCCGTAAGTTTTGGCGGGTTTGGCTCGATGTTACGCCACCTAAAACGTCTAAGTGCAGGTCTTAATGATGTCCTGCAACAAGATTGCTGCGATCGCCGCTCCCTTCGTCAGCTCCAACCCTACCAACCAAATTTATCAGTGACATGGCTCTTCCAAAAAGCGATGAGCGTCGGAGTGAAACAGCGGTGCAATCCCGACGAAATTAATGATTTAATGAATGCCGTCTTTGCAGTAATGGCCGATCTCGGTGACGATGTGCTCTATCCCTTTTTGCAAGATGTAGTGCAGTTCCAAGGATTAGCGAAAACTCTGCCACGCGTTAACTTCCCAACAGTGTTGCCCCTATTACCAAAACTAGGAGTGGGTGCATTAGCCGACTGGTTACGCCACTATCTTTCCCTCGGTTTGTATAGCTCTGGCTACCATCTCAGCAAAAAGATGCCCCCCGCCACAGACTTTCAAATGAAGCGATGGCGAGAGGCTCTTAAATACGGTTCCGGCAATGATTTTGAGCGGGAGACAGAAACGACCTAACGGCTACTGAGTTGATTTTCTAAAGCCGGTAAATCAAATTTTTCCATAACAACGATCTTGCCGCGGTTGGCAAAGTCACTGTTGTCTGGATCGACTTTAATGACTTCAATCCAATAGGCAAAGCGATCGCCTTCGTAGAGTCTGCCCGTTTGGGCGCGCAGGGTCAGGAGATTAGTGCGTTTAGAGCGGTTTATCGTGCTAATACTCGGATAGGCATAAACTTCCCGGGCGGCGGCATAGTCTTGGTAAACATTGACACCATAAATAGTCCGTAGTGCCTCTTCAAGACGTTCAAAGGTGACACCGTTAGTGACATCAAAAAAGCTAATTTCTTCGCTGCGCACGAGGCCATAGGGCTCTTCGTCTATATAAGTCGGCGAGTAAAGGGATGCTTCAAAGGTGAATTTCTGAGCAGCGGTATTAAAGCGAGTCACTGTCAAATTATTAATCTGGCTCTCACGAAAACTTGGGTTCGCCTCAATCCAAGCTTCCACATCATCCTTTATGTCGCCGGGTAAGGCATTAGCCCCTAGACACAGACCAACACTACCCAAAAGTGCGGCGATCGCCCCCACCGTAAACCACTTAGCCATCATGCCAGATCTCTCCTAAAGACTTATGTTCTCTATGATAAAAGTCTCTGTGATAAAAAAATTGTTCCATCCCCAACAATGCCCAGAAAAATCTAAAAGGCGATCGCCCCAAGGCGCCTTTGTAACATTTGGGGAAACTTTGCGTAATAGCGCTGATTCAATGGAGAAGGGTGGGGCAGAGGAGACAATGCTACGACCTTTTGATGTTCGAGACCTTGATCATCTATTGCCTTTAACGTCACCTCAAGGGAAGTTTCAAAGCGGTCGTCCTGTCGAAAAAAGCCATTCACCTCCCCCCGACGTCCGTAGGGATCAAACCACTTAAACGCCTCTGTACCCAAGGTGATAATTTGATTCCCTTGCCAATGCAGTACCAACAACTTTTCGATAAACGGTCGAAATCGCTTTTTAACCGCCACAGAATAAGCCTTATTTCCCGGTGGCTTGTAGGGCACTGTATTCGTTAGCAAAACCCGCTCACAAACCTTAGCTAGCTCCTGCTTATCTTGAATTTTTTTGCCATGCATACCGTAATAAAAACCCTGACGCACCAATGTCCCCGCAGCACCATATAAGGGTTGGCGTCCATGCACCTCATCACGACCCAGATCCCGCCCGAAAAAGCACAATTGACTTTGTAGATTCCCTCCGTACAAAATCGGCTGAGTCGGTTCTAATTTTGCCGCTTTATACACCGGAATATCAATGGGAAACTCTTCCCGCTCTGCTTCGACACGGATTTGATGAATCAGTGACGCAATATCTGCCATAGTCAAAAAATATTATTTCACTTTTGCTTCCTAGATCTTAAGTCACTGGCCTCTCACTCGTACAGACAAGGGTCGGGAACCATATTTTATCTACTAAGCTTTTTTTTGAGTTGTGGGGTTGCCCCTATAAGTAAGTTTGGTTAATTAAACCGAGCTCAAATCTGAGTCAGATGATATGGATTGACATCACACCCTTTTTCCACGGATTGCGTAACTCGGCTTTTTTACCCTCGTCTACTTAGCAGTGTCACTCCCCGGGCTCTAAGTTCGGTTTTGTCGTGTAAAAAACACTAAAGACAATTTTATAAAGCGCCAAATAAAGGCAAGAGAAACAATACTATTTATCAAAAAGATCGACATCTAATCTTCTCTTTTGACTTTTCTTTAATAGACTTTTTACCCAAGTGATTTGTAGCGGCATTCACCATGATTATTTAAACAACAACAAAGTTGCTTAAAGTAAAACTGCATACTGCTGTACCTACGTGTAAATACCTAGGTGCTGAAGATTATTTGTATCTTATCCGGATTGCTCTGGGAAGCTCTCGAACAGTATCACACAGCGACTTACAGTGAAGTTGATTAGATGTTATTGCCCAAGGAAAAAATTGAGCTTTATTGTGACTTAAAATAGCAATTAAGTTGAAGTTGCAACGAAGTGTTGTTGACGACTTTAAACGCACAATATAAGCAAGATAAGTTTTCTGTAGTTATCAGCAAAAATCAACAAACCTATAGGATTCTAAAGTTAATATTAATGAGCGATAAAGCTCTAAAAAATGATATGACAGCTAACACCCTAAAATTGATTGCTGAACAACTGAATGTTCTTTGTCAAAAACGGGCAACGGGGGAGTTGGTCGTGGGTAGTAGTCAGACAAAGGGGCGGATTTATTTGCTGTCTGGCCGTTTACTCTACGCAAAAGCTGGACAACATGAGACACGCCGTTGGAATCGTATTACGCAGCGATTGATGCCCCAGTGGATTCCAAATCCTAGCGATCTCCAAGATGCTCACATGTGGGAGTATCAGCTGTTGTATCAGGGCATCACAAATAAACAGATTTCGGTAGTGCAGGCTAAGGCAATTATTCGGGCGATCGCCCAAGAAGTATTTTTTGATTTAGGTTGTTATGGCAACGCGACGGTCGAGTGGCAGGAAGATGCACGCAACCCAACAGAAATGGCTTTGAGTCTTTCTTTGTCCTATTTAGAAGTGGAGCCAGATATCTCGAAGGTGATGGCTCTCCAACGCCAGTGGCAAGTGGCTGGTTTGAGGAATTTAAATCCGACCCTTGCCCCAGTCCTAAAATCGGGGATTGACCCGGCAGCCTTGGGAGTATTCGGGAAGTACCTCAATGGAAAATATACCCTCTGGGATATTTCTGTGCGACTGGGCAAATCCGTCACCAATGTCACAAAGGCTTTAATACCCCTGCTGAAAAAGCGCATTGTCCAACTGAAAAAAGTTGCTGATTTACCCCACCCCTTTGCCAATAGGAGTGTTGATGCTTCTGGGTCTGGAGGTTCCCGTAAGGCGGGTAGTAAAGGTAAAGGACGTGAAGGTCTGATTGCTTGTATTGATGATAGTCCCGTCATTCTTCAAACATTAAAAAAGATTTTAGAAGGTGCAGGTTACCAAACATTAGCTATTAATGAACCGATGCGGGGGGTTGCCAAGCTCATTGAAAACCAGCCGGATATTATTATCCTTGATTTGGTGATGCCCAATGCCAGTGGTTATAGCGTTTGTAAGTTTTTGCGACAAACATCGGTCTTTGAGAAAACGCCCATTATTGTCTTGACGAGTCGCGATACTCTCATTGATCGTAATCGTGCCAAGTTAGTGGGTGCGTCTGATTTTCTGGGTAAACCCCCAGATCCAGAAAAAACGATTGCTCTGATTGAAAAATATTTGGAGGAAATAGCTGAGCAAGGGCAAACAGGTGAGGCGAGTCTTAGTGCTGAGGTTTCTAGTTCTGCTTTGTGAAGAAAACGACAAGTTTTCTAAGGGCGATCGCCTTACAATACCGTAGGATTTATATCCTTTTTTCGTTAATTTTAGAGGTTTAAGATGGCAACATTATTGCTCGTTGAAGACAGTCCGACTGAAGCACAAATTATTACATCCTGTCTTGAAGGAGCTGGGTTTACGCTACTGAAGGTGACTACTGCAGAAGCAGCGAAGGCGATTTTAAGCCAAAAACCAGTAGATGGCATTGTCTTGGATGTGGTGTTGCCCGGTCAAAGTGGCTTTGGCCTATGTCGCGAACTCAAAAAGGATCCGAAGACAGAAAAAATTCCGATTGTGATGTGTTCTAGTAAATCTGAAAAAATGGACAAAAAATGGGCAGCAAAGCAGGGGGCTGATGACTATGTGACAAAACCCATTGACCAAGACGAGCTAGTGGCTGCTGTACGTAGATGGGTTCGTTAATTATTTAGTAATAGATCGCACACACGTTTTGTTTGCTTCGTCAGCCCTCCCCTCACCCGGCTGGCGATCGCCCCAAAGATTTTTTTCCTTACATCTTAAGCTTTTATTTGTACTACTAGGGACATCTGCCATTCCCCTCTCAAAGGTTGCATGACATGGCTCCAAAGACTTCTACAGATCCGCCGACTACCCAGAAACAATTTATCAGCTTCCTCCTGACCCAGAAGGTGTGGGGCATGGTTCAAACGAGCCAGCTGACTGAAACCATTAATTTAGAGCTCGGCAAAATTGTTCAGATCCCCGATCTTCCCCCAGCCGTAGTCGGTGTTTGCGGTTGGCGTGGTGAGGTACTCTGGCTCGTTGACTTGTCCTATGCCCTCGGCTTAGCGCCCCTCCTGAGTGCGGATTATCAGTCTGATAAGTGCAATGTGCTCAAGGTCACTGTCAATCAACAAAGCTTTGGTATTCTCGTCGCAGAAGTGCGACAACTGATGCGTTGCGATCCCCAAGATATTCAAACCGGATTACCCGTCCCTTTCAAAGCAGAGGTCGCCCCTTTGATTGCTGGTCACCTGACAACGACCGGGAATATTCAAGTAACAAGTTTCAATTTAGAAGCCCTACTCGAAACCCTGCGATCGCCAACCTAAAAAGGCGACCAAACCGACCAGCAACAAAATTTTGAAACATAACCTTTAGATTAACTTTTTTCCAAACCCCATCCTGTTGAATTTGCCGAAACAACCATGACCCAGATCCCTATTCGCCCGAACAATGACCCCAACAAAAACAATGGCATGGATTCTGCCTCCCAAGAACGGCGGATTGAGGAAACCTTGACCCTTGTTCCTGTGCAATCCTTGTCTTCCTCCGAGGCCAAACACTCCGCCCTCACATCTAAAGCAGGAGCCTTAGTGGGAGAACTCAGCAGTCTGCGTTCGAATATCGACATGATGACGGACGAGCTCCAGTCACTCCTCGCCAATGAGCGGGCAGCTGTAGAGCGGGCAGAGTTGCTTAATGCCATGACCTCCCACATTCGAGAGTCCTTAAACTTTGAGTACATTCTGAGTGCCACCGTTGCCGATGCCCGCAATGCCCTCGATGTTGATCGGGTTTTAGTCTATATTTTCGACGAGAACTACTTGGCGAAGGCCGCCTATGAGGCCGTTGAACGCCGCTGGCCTAGTGCCCTCGGCTCCTATTACATGGCCAATGAAATGTCGGATCAGGCCGTCAAACTTTACCAACAAGGCCGGGTTGAAGCCGTTGATGATACGAGTAATAGTGTTCAACTGGATAGTTCCCTGTTAGAGCAGCTCCAGAAACTAGAGACCCAAGCAAGCTTAACGACACCATTACTTTTAGAAGGTGAATTGTACGGATTACTGGTTGCCCATCAGTGTTCGAATCCCCGGGAATGGTCAGAATCCGAAATTGATTTTTTCCGGCAATTGGCCGTGCAGGTGGGTTATGCCCTCGACCAAGCCCAACTCTTGGAAAAGCAGCGGGATGCTGCAGAACAGGCCCAGTGGCTCAACCAAATTAGTGTTCGCATTCGAGAATCGTTAACACCGGATGATATTTTCACAGCAGCGGTACAGGAAGTACATAGTGCCATGAAAAGTGATCGGGTGACGATTTGTCGCCTAGGCACCGATGGACAACATCAGGTGGTGGCCGAGTCCGTCGAGCGTCAGTTTCCCACCACAATGGGGATGGCTTTGCCGAGTCCGTGGTTTGATGTGTCCTACCACGAAGGCTATGGGCGAGGCCAACTAAATCGCGTGAATGATATTTACGATTTAGAACTAGATGACGCGATTGTTGATCAATTGAAAGCACGAGCCATTCGAGCAAGTTTGGTTGCCCCTGTGATCGCGAGCCAAAGGCTGGTGGGTTTCTTGGTTGTGCACCAATGTACAATGGCGCGCCGTTGGACCGATGGTGAGGCTGAACTCCTGAAGAAGGCCGCCGGACAAGTTGGTACTGCCCTTGACCAAGCCTTCGCACTACAGCAACAGGAAAATGCGGCGCTCCAAGCAAAAATTCTCAATGACATTTCATCGCGTTTGGGTGCGTATGATGATGTTGAAGAAATCCTCGATAGCATTGTGGATGATGCCCGAGAAGCCCTTAAGGCAGATCGTGTTTTGGTCTTTAAGGTTGATGATCAACTCAAAGGCATGGCGATCGCCGAATCCGCAGACCCCCGTTGGAAGAGCCTAATAGACAAGAGCTTGCATGACTGTGGCCTAGACGAACGCTACGTGAAACAAGCACAAAGAGGCAAAACCACTATCCTTAACCGTTTATCCGGTGCCGGCTTAAGTGAATTTCAGCTAGAACATCTCGAACTCGCTCAAGTGCGCTCCCTCATGATTGCGCCAATCACTATCGAGAAAAAACTCTTTGGTCTCATCGTCGTCCACAACTGTCACGGAACACGCCAGTGGCAAGACTCCGAAAATAGCTTACTACGTCAAATCAGTAACCAAGTCAGCTTTGCCCTAGAGCGAATTAGTCTAATTGAACAACGGCAAATGACCGCAGAGCGTGCCCAACGCCTCAGTGACATTAGTGCTCGCCTCCAAGAATCCTTTGAAGTGAGTGAAATCCTCGCCGCTGCAGTAGATGAAACCCGCGATATCCTCAAGGCAGATCGCGCCATTGTATACAAATTTGACGAAGAATGGCGGGGCTTAATTAATGCCGAATCCGTTGGCCAAGGCCACCTCTCGATCATGGGACTCAAGACCAACGAGCCTCGAGTGACCGAAAAATTCGCAAAGTCATACCTGCGCGGTAAAGTGACCGCCTACGCCAATATCTACGACGCAGAATTCCAAGATTGCCACATCAAGGAATTTGAATCCCACGGCGTGAAAGGCTATATGGCTGTGGGGATTGTGGCGAACCAAAAACTCTATGGTTTGCTCATTGCCCATCAATGTTCCGGGCCACGCCAATGGAATGAAACGGAAACGGGAACCCTCAAACAAATTGCCCAGCAAGTGGGCTATGTCCTAGAAGAAGCCTTCCTACGGCAAGATCAAGAACAGGCAAAACGGTTAGATGAAACCCGCCTGCGTCTCCAGGAAACATCTGAGGTTGAAGCAATCTTAACCGTGGCAGTGGAAGAAACCCGCGATATCCTCGGCAGCGATCGCGCCATTGTGTATGAATTCGACTCCTCGTGGAAAGGCTTGATTACCGCAGAATCAGTCAATGCCGGCTACCCTGCAACCCTTGGTGTACGGACGAACGAACCCCATGTTACAGAAAAATTCTCCAAATCCTATCTCAAGGGCAACGTTAAAGCCGTTACCGATATTTTTAATTCGGACTTTGCAGATTGCCACATCAATGAATTTTCGCCCTATGGCGTGAAAGGCTACATGGCAGCCGGCATTGTGGCGAACCAGAGACTCTACGGTTTGCTCGTAGTCCACCAATGCTCAAGCACAAGATCTTGGACAGAGCTCGAAACCGAAACCCTGCGCCAACTCTCTGAACAAGTAGGTTATGCCCTAGACCAAGCCCTCCTCCGCCGCGCCCAAGAACAGGCGGTCACCCGGACGAAACAGGTGAACTTGATCAGTTTCCGAATTCGTGAATCCTTGGATGTTGAGCGAATTTTCCGGACAGGAACGGAAGAAGCCCTCAAGCTCATGAAGTGTGATCGCGTTGTGGTTTATCGCTTTGATGAAAACTGGGGTGGAAATATTCCCTATGAAGCCGTTGCCTCCGGTTGGCGCAAACTAAGCCAAGACATGATGGCTGATGGTGAAGTGCCCTGTTTCCCCGAGGACTATGTGGAGCCATACCGCCAAGGTCGTGTTCAGGTCACGCCCGATGTGTCCCAAGCGGGTTTGACAGCTTGTCACGAAGAACAGCTCGGCAAGTGGCAGGTGAAGGCAAATGTGGTAGTCCCCATTTTGGTAAACCAAAAGCTGTACGGTTTGCTCGGTGCGCACCAATGTTCCGGAACCCGTGAATGGGAAGCACCGCTGGTGGAGTCTTTCCGACAGGTGGCGATTCAGTTGGGTTATGCCCTAGACCAAGCCCTCCTCCTGCGCGAAATTGAAGAATCGAGGGAGCAAGCTGAGAGAGCTTCCGAAGAACAACGTCAACAAAAAGAACAACTTCAAGGACAGATCGAAAACTTCCTAGAGGAAATCGAAAACTCCTTTGAGGGTGACTTGACCGTCAGAGCAGGGGTAACTGAGGGGGAAATGGGGACGGTTGCTGACTTTTTTAATGCCACCATTGAGAATCTCCAAAAACTGGTGGAACAGGTGCAAGATTCTACGTTGATTGTGTCGGAAACGGCTCAAGAAAGTGAAATTCAAATTAAGAGTCTGTCCACGGAGTCCCTGCGTCAGGCCGAAAGTGTTGGTCAAGCGCTCCAAAAGATTACGGATATGACGACTTCTATTCGTGAGGTCGCAACGAATGCCCAGGATGCCCAACAGAAAGTATTACTCGCGAACAAAACCCTTAAAGCGGGTGATGTGGCGATGAACCGGACTGTACAGGGTATCTTGGCGATTCAACAAACGGTGGAGGCAACTGCCCGTAAGGTAAAGAACTTGGCTGATGCGTCCCAAAAGATTTCCCGCGTGTTGAATTTGATTCGTGAACTGGCGAACCAAACGAACTTGCTTGCCCTTAATGCTTCGGTGGAGGCAACTCGAGCGGGTGAAGAGGAACAGGGCTTTGCGGTAGCGAATGAGGTTCGTACTCTGGCGGAGCAATCGGCGAATGCGACGAAGGAAATTGAGGAAATTATTGAGGAGATCCAATCGGAGACTAATGAGGTAATTAAGGCGATGGACATCGGTCGTAAGCGGGTTCTGATCGGCACAAAGTTGGTGAAAGGGACACGTCAAACGCTGACGGATTTGGCGAAGGTGAGTACGAGTATCAACCGTGTGGTTGAACAGATTGCGAACTCGGCTTCGACTCAGGTGAGTATTTCTAATGAACTCAATCAGACAATGCAGGATGTGGCGAGTATTTCTAATCAAACATCTGAGCAGTCGGTGAAAGTTGCTCAATCTTTTACTAAGCTGCTCGGTGTTGCTGAGGAACTCAAACAGAGTGTGTCTGAGTTTAAGGTTAAGTAGGTGCTTTCTGATTCTGGGCGATCGCCGGATCTTTTTCCCTATCATTAAATCAAAATGTTTAGGAAATACTTTCGATTTGGCGATCGCCTGCCGGGTGAGGAGGCGAGCTCAGGTACTGGGCAACCAGATTTAGTGATATGGGGCGATTTTGTCTTGAGATTGTCACGGAATCAACCCATATTTCTACGTATGGTGATGTAGGTGTAATTTGAATGTTTATTATTGGCTGTTAAGAGGGTCGTATTTTGGTGATGGCTAGCGAAACACGCGTTGATACCAACGATCAAGCATATGAATTTTTTGTGCAAGAATCATTGGAACTACTCCAGCATCTTGAGTCTGGTTTGATGACTCTTGTGCAAGATCATGAAGCACAAAAAATCCACGGTTTGATGCGAGCTGCCCATTCGATTAAAGGTGGTGCGGCTTGTATTGGTTTAATGGCTGTGCAGTCGATCGCCCACGATTTAGAAAATGGCATTCGCGCCCTCTATAAAGAAGACACAGTCTTTGATGTCGAGCTAGAAAATCTGTTATTGCAAGCCTATGATGCTCTCCAGGAACCCATTCGGCAGCAGATCCAAATGGGCGAATATGAGCCCGAACAAGCCTTGGCAAAAGCCAAACCGATTTTTGAGTCCCTAGAGACAAAGCTCGGCCATGCCCTTTCCGAAGCGGCAGAACTCCCCGAAATGCAAATGGAAGGGGATTTAACAGAATTTATTTTCCAAGAGGAAGTGCCCCAAGCCTTGGCACGTCTGGAGAAATTTGTTAAACAGCCCCCAACTCGCTCTCCCACTACGGAGCTGACTTCCCAACTAGAAGTACTCTCTACCTTGGGAGATATGCTGAATCTAGAGGGCTTTGCGGCGATCGCCCAAGCAGCTACAGACGCGGTTAAAGTCAATAGCGATGATGTTATAAAAATTGCAGCACTGGCCTTAACTGATTTTCGCTTAGGTCAACAGGCCGTCGTGAATGGCGATCGTACCCAGGGCGGTGAGCCGAGTCATACTTTATTGCAATTAACACAACCCAAAACAGGTGAAGATAACATTGTTGCGGCGGTAGAAGATGTAACCCATAGTCCTAACGGTAGTAATGTGTCTGAGGCGATCGCGACCGAAGCAGACCTCCTTTTTGAACAAGCACAGCTAACGTCCCTCAATATTTGGGATGAAGACGATGAAGAAGGTGACAGCATCCCGCTATTCTCAGAGGATGATCTAGCGAGCCTGATCATTGAAGATGAAGATTCCAGCGATTTGCTCAGTGCTGTTGCGGAGGAAACAGTCGAAGCCGCCATTAATTCTCCCCTCGAACTCAATGGCAAGGACATTGAAGCACATCTGGCCTCCGTCACTGCGGCAGGATCGCAGCCAGCACCAACAGGAGAACAAACCCCGCCTGTTCCAACCCCAGAACCAAACATTGCTGTCACCACATCCCCAGCTGCACCACCAGCTTTAGAAACCTCGGAACCCCCCATCGCCGCCCCTAAACCAGAGGTGACCCCGGCACAACCAAAGCGAGATTTGTCCGTTGGGCGATCGCCGAGTCAAGCAGCACCAATGATTGATACCAGCAGTTTGAGCGTCCGCTTGGATATGGGACGACTGGATTATCTCAACAACCTTGTCGGTGAACTCGTAACCCAAGACAATAGCGCTTTATTGCGCAACAAACAGAGCCTTGATGCCCTAGATTCCCTCAAGCGCTGGTTTAACCGCTTCAATAAAATTACCAACCAGTTCCAGCAATACGCCAAGGAGCTGGTGATTAAAAATCCCCAAGCCCGTGCCCAGCTCGCCCAATTCGTTGTATTTGCCGCGACGATCGCCGAAGAAATGGCGCAACTCGGAGAAACCATCGAAGATACGACCCTCATTAACCAGCAGGATCAGCAAAACCTCAAGCAACGACAGCAAACCATTAAGCAACTAGAGCACAACCTCCTCGAAGCAAGAATGTTGCCCATTGGTGATTTGTTAAATCGTTTTCCCCGTACCATTCGGGATTTATCCGTTAAAGGAAACAAGCCTGTTTCTTTGGAGCTAGAAGGGACAAATACACTGGTTGATCGTGCGGTACTTTCAAAGCTCTACGACCCGCTGGTACATCTCGTCCGCAATGCCTTTGACCATGGTATCGACACCCCGGAAGAACGCCTTGCTGCGGGTAAATCAGAGTCCGGCACAATTGTCATTAAAGCCTATAACCGGGGTAACTCGACCTATTTAGAAGTCCGCGATGATGGGCGGGGCATTGATATTGAAAAAATCCGCGCTAAAGCCATTGAAAAAGGTGTAATTGATGCCAAAGAAGCAGAGGGAATGCCCGAAGCTCAACTTTATGAACTGTTGTTTGTACCGGGTTTCTCGACCGCGACACAGGTGAGTCATTTATCGGGTCGGGGTGTCGGTCTGGATGCGGTACGGCTGCAAATTCGCTCGCTGAAGGGTAATATTTCCATCACCTCAGAACGAGGCAAAGGGACAACGTTTACGCTGCGTTTGCCTTGGAGTATGACGATTACGAAGTTACTCTTATTCCGCGCCCAGGAAAGTTTCCTCGCCATTCCCGTTAACAGTCTGGCGGCGATCGCCGCGGCAGCTCCGGGAGACATCAAAAAAGAAGATAACAAAGAAATCTTCACTTGGAAGGGTCGCCCTGTCCCCCTCATCCAAGACTTGCTAGTTGGTTTTAACTACCCCTCATCACTGATCGCCAGCCGTCAACAAATGATGGGTACTTGGGCACGGAGCAATATGAGTACGGTGTGGAAACAGGCTGGACAACAAATGGTGCTTGTCATTTCCCAAGGTACAGATGTGATGGGCATTAAAGTTGATCAAATTTTACTGGAACAAAACTTAGTGATTAAGCCCTTTGGTAGTGCTATTAATCCACCAAGCTATATTTCGGGCTGTACGGTTCTCGGTGATGGACGTTTGGTGGCGGTGCTCGATAGTGCAGCTTTAATTGAACGACTTGTCCGTAAAGGAACACAAAATATTGCTGTCATTGACACGCAAATTAGCCGTCTAAAGCCAAAGCTTGTGTTGCCGACAGTCCTGGTTATTGACGATTCTTTGACGACGAGACAAACGCTATCTACAACATTGCAAAAGGCTGGCTACCGCGTTATTCAAGCGCAGGACGGTGCCGATGGTCTTAATCAGTTGGAGCAGCATCCGGAAGTCGAAGGGATTATTTGTGATGTGGAAATGCCCCAGATGAATGGTTTTGAATTCCTCGGTCGCTGCCGCAAAAAATATGCCAAAACTGATTTGCCGGTATTAATGTTGACTTCACGGGGTAGTAAGCGTTATCGTCAGCTCGCTGAACAGCTCGGTTCTAATGGTTATTTGACGAAGCCCTATCTTGATCAAGAACTCATTGAAACTTTGCAGGCGGCGGTTGTGGAAACGAAGAAAGAGTCTGCACCGGCGATCGCCTCTTCTTAGGACTTAGGGAAGGGGGAGAGAGGGAGATGCGGAGACAAGGGGATACGGAGAGAAGAGACGCGGGGACAAGGGGATGCGGAGAGAGACGCGGGGATATCTTGTTTGCTCGCTAAAACTTTGTGGTGTGGTGATAGTTCACTGTTTATTCTTTTCCCTCCTTGCTGTTTCGTCGTGATGGCGCAATTGGGCTTTTTTTGTAAGGCTAATTTTAGACAAAAAAAATCTCGGCGCGAAAGCCGAGACCATCAATCAGGGTGCATCTACCACTCATATACTTCTTTAGGAAAAGGTCTTATCCGGAAGAGTCTGAAGATTTTTGTCGATTTTGCCTAGAAATTATGGCGAGGTTGAATTTTTCTGGAAATTTTCGTCATACTCGAAGCATAGTCTTTTTGTGTTGAGCAACTCTATGACCTCATCTCCTGTGCTTCCTCAAAACGATGCAGTGACAACGACTCTAGATGTACAGGGTATGCGTTGTGCTGGTTGTGTGGCCGCAGTAGAAAGACAGCTCAAGCAGCAGTCTGGTGTCCTTACGGCAACGGTGAATCTGATTACTGAAGTGGCGGTTGTGTCCTATGAGCAGGAAAAGGTGGCACCGGAGGCGATCGCCGACAAATTGACGGCCATGGGTTTTCCCACCCAGCCACGCCTGACAGACACTGAAACTTTTGAGGATTATCAAGCTAAACGAAAAAGTAGTCAGAGGGAACAATATTGGCGCTTAGGGGCAGCAGTCTTGCTCTTAGTGGGATCAACCCTTGGACATTTGCATCACCTCGGCGGCATTAAAATTCCCCTTCTAAATTTGATGGGAGTGCACTGGGGCATGGCAACCTTAGCGCTACTGATTCCGGGAATGCCGATTTTGCGTGATGGTTGGACTGGCTTGATCAAAGGTCACGCCAATATGAATACCTTGGTGGGTTTGGGAACGCTGAGCGCTTATCTTACTAGTTGTGTGGCTTGGGCGTTGCCTCAGCTAGGCTGGGAATGTTTTTTTGATGAGCCTGTGATGCTGCTCGGTTTTATTTTACTGGGGCGCACCTTAGAGGGTAGTGCGCGGCTCAAGGCAATGTCTGCATTGGAGTCTTTGCTGGCACTACAACCCCAAGGGGCAAGGCTGATGGGTCGCGCCAATAAGGGGGAAACGGACGAAATTACGATTCCGGTGGCTCAGGTGCAAATCGGTGAATGGGTGCGGGTGCTACCGGGGGAAAATATTCCGGTGGATGGTGAGGTGATTCGTGGTGAAACTACGGTCGACGAATCAATGTTAACGGGGGAAGTTATACCCATCGCGAAATGCCCGCAGGATGTGGTGAAGGCTGGCACGCTAAATCAGTTGGGGACAGTGATTGTTCAAGTCACAAAGACGGCTCAAAATACGGTCTTGTCGCAAATTATTCGGACAGTGGAGGCGGCTCAAACACGCAAAGCGCCAGTCCAAAAATTAGCGGATCAAGTGGCTGGTTATTTTGCCTATGGTGTCATGGCGATCGCCTTGATCACATTTCTTTTTTGGGAATTTATTGGCACTAAACTTTGGTTTGATCTAGGGGCGGTCAATCCAGAAATACTGAGTTTAAAGTTGGCGATCGCCGTGTTGGTGGTGGCCTGTCCCTGTGCGTTAGGCTTGGCCACACCGACAGCTTTGCTCGTGGGCACGGGCATTGGGGCGGAGCAGGGCATTCTCATTAAAGGCGGCGACATTCTCGAACGGCTGCGTAATCTGCAAACGATTGTCTTTGATAAGACGGGCACATTAACCCAAGGGAAACCGGAAATTATTGATGTCCTTTGCGCAGAAAATTACGATAAAACAGAATTGCTAAATCTCGCAGCGAGCATCGAACAGCGCACTAACCACCCCTACGCTAAAGCTTTTCTCCAAGCAGCCCAAACGGAAAATCTCCAAGAGCCAGAAACCGTCGAAACAATTTTAGGAAAAGGTGTTTGCGGTAAGGTTGGCGATCGCCTCGTGCAAATTGGCAGTCTCCATTGGTTGCAAACGCAAGAATTCTCCTGTTCGGAGCAGTTTTTACAACGTTCTCAAACATGGTCGGCAGAAGGCTTTACCCCCATTGGCATCGCCGTTGATGGTCAAATTGCGGGAATGGTGGCGATCGCCGATCCGTTACGCACAGACGCAGCGCAGGTGATCCAAGATTTGCAGACAGCGGGTTTGGAAGTTGTGTTATTGAGTGGCGACCAACAAACGGTTGTGGAGCGACTCGCGAAGAAGCTCGATATTAAACGTCATTTCGCCGCCGTTTCACCGACCGAAAAAGCACAAATTATTACCGATTTAAAGCAAGATACAGCGGGTATTGCGATGGTTGGTGACGGCATTAATGATGCCCCGGCTCTTGCCACTGCTGATGTGGGGATTTCCCTGTCCGGCAGTACCGATGTTGCCCTTGCCACCGCCGATGTCGTGCTGATGGGCGATCGCCTGCTAGACGTGATGGCGATGTTAAATCTCAGTCGAAAAACCGTCGCGGTAATTCGCCAAAATCTCTGGTGGGCATTGGGTTACAATCTTGTCGCTATTCCCCTCGCTGCGGGTCTTTTACTACCAAAATTCGACCTCGTTTTAAGTCCCGCAGTTGCTGCCGGATTCATGGCTACCAGCTCAGTTTTAGTCGTGCTAAATTCACTGCGGTTGCGGTTAGGCTAATTCAAAGCTTAGTGAAGCCGTGTCTGCAATGAATGACGCGGTGAAAGAGAGACGGGGTGATGGGGAGATGTCGTGAAGCTGAACAAATTTAAGATTTTCGTATCGTCATTTTCTTGCCCTCTTGTCTCCCACTCTCCCTTCCCCCGTGTCTTCCCTCTAGCTGCCGAGATAACGCATTTTTACCCCAGTATCTGGCGATAAAACGAGACCTTTTCGCTTTGCCGTAACCGGTTTTTGTTCCAACAATTCAAACTGGGCATCGTTCGCAAAAGCGGCAATGCCCAAACGTAATTCAAACTGTGCCAAAGCCTCACCGACACAGCGGCGTGCCCCACCACCGAAGGGCATAAATTCGTAGGGGGTATAGTTGCGTTCGAGAAAGCGTTCTGGTTGAAATTCGCGGGGATTCGGGTAGAGATCCGGCCGTTGGTGGAGGGTGTAGATACAGCCCATCAACATACTTTCGGCGGGAATATCGTAGTCTAAAAGGCGAGTCTCTTCGGTTGCGAAGCGGGCAAAGGTAAACATAGCCACGGGGTTAATGCGGAGACTTTCATTGCCCACTGCTGATAAATAGGGCAGACGATAAATTGCCATGGGGTCAGGATTACCGTCGAGGGTTTTTAATTCTTCCCGGACTTGCTGCAAAATTTCTGGTTTGTGGTGCATCCAGTACATTGCCCAAGCCATGGCGATCGCCGTTGTTTCATGCCCGGCGAAAAGTAAAACCATCAACTCATCCCGTAACTCTACCGGAGTCATGGCATTTCCTGCTTCGTCCCGCGCGGCAATTAATAGGGACAAAATATCGGTGCGGTTTGGATCAGGGTTGGCTTGGCGATCGCCAATTTCAGCGTAAAGTAATTCATCTAACGCTTCCCTCGCCCGAACAAAACTGCCCCACGGACTCCAGGCCCCAAAGTCCTTTTGTAAAACCGAAAAAAAGAGAAAACTGGTCGAAATCGGTGACTGAAACCGACTGAGAATGCCCCGCGTCAACTCAATAATCGGCTCATAGCGATCGCCACTCCTGATGCCAAACACCACCTCAATAATGGTGCGCAGCGTAATGCGTTGGGTGAGTTCAAGCGCTAAAAACGATTGCCCGACTTCTAAATTGGCAATTTCTTCGCGGATAATTTGTTGAATCAATGTCCCATAGTTGTACATCCGCTCCCCATGGAAAGACGGCATAATCAACTTCCGCGCCCGACGGTGGCGATCGCCGCTAAGATTTAGCAACGAATGGGAACCCGTGAGCGGCTCCATAATGCCATTCAGTTCCCCCGGCGCAGTAAAAATCTTTTGATCATCCACCAACATTTGCTTCAGAGCCTCAGGATGATGCACCGCAATTAAGGGTTTTTCATAGCCAGCCGAGGGCATATAAACCAAGTCTGGCCCTTGTGCCTGTAGCTCCGAGAGAATTTTTGTCGGATTAACAATTGCCCGCAACTGTTGCTGTAGCGCTGACTGCGGCAAGATAGGAATAGTTTTAGTATCGTTAGTCGCGGCAACCATAAAAAGCATCCTCAAACAAAGACATTCGCCCCTCTATTATTCCGAATATTTTAAGAATTGTTGTCCCTGCCACAGGAAACAGTTAATCACGGCGGCGATCGCCCCACCAGCCCAAGTAGTGCCTTGTATAGGTTATAGGCTATGGTCGAGGAAAAAGCATTGACCAAAACCTATGTTGTCGTTACACTAAAAACTGTAGTCCGATAAATAGGTATTTTTTTGATTCCTGCGACACTGCACCAACTTAAAGTCTTTGAAACGGCAGCCCGACATGGCAGTTTTACAAAAGCCGCTGCCGAGCTTTCGATTACCCAACCCACGGTTTCAGGGCAGATCAAACAATTAACCCAAACCATTGGGATGCCTTTATTCGAGCATATTGGACGTAAACTTTATCTGACTGAAGCCGGCTCAGAACTCCTTTCTACTTGCCAAGATGTTTTTGAGCAACTAGACAACTTTGAAATGAAATTGGCGGCGCTCCAGGGAGCAAGGCGTGGGCAGCTACGTCTCGGTGTGATCACCACAACCAAATATTTTGTGCCTCGTATTCTTGGGGAATTTTGTCAAAGTTACCCCAATATCGATGTGTCTTTGCAGGTCATTAACCACCAAAAACTCCACGACCGTATGGCGGACAACAAAGATGATCTTTATATTTTAAGTAATTTGCCCGATGATCTAGAAGTTCACTCCGAGGGGTTTCTTGATAATCCTTTAGTGGTTGTGGCGCGGGCGGATCACCCCCTTGCGAAGCAAAAAAATATTCCCATTTCGTCCCTCGATGGTGTCGACTTTATCTCGCGGGAAATGGGTTCCGGTACAAGGCTGGCTGTCGAAAAACTCTTTGCTGCCAATGAGATAGAAGTGCAGGTGCGTCTAGAGCTCGGCTCTAATGAAGCCATCAAACAGGCGATCGCCGGCGGCCTCGGGATTTCCGTGCTGTCGCGCCATACCTTAATTACAGAACCGCCCAATGGGGAATTAACAGTTTTAGATGTGGAACATTTCCCCATTCAACGGGAATGGTACGTTGCCCACCTTGCGGGTAAACAGCTTTCCGTGATTGCAGCAGCATTCCTTGAATTTATGCTGCGCTCTAGTAAACAAACCCTCGAAAATTCTAGCCGTCGCTCCCTTGCTTTACAGACATAATACTGTGCAGATTTAGCTTCATTTCCTAATATTTAGGCTGTCTAATTGTCTAATATTTAAACTGTAATTTTTTCGGAGAAAGTTGCACTGTCAGGCCTTTCGTCGGCGGCTATGTGTTCAACATCTCGGCCAATGACTTTGCATAGATCATCAAGGGGCAGGTCGTTCAAGTTAAAGCCAAAGGGATTTTCTAGCTCGCGAGCCACCTCTTCAATGCCGAGTAAGAGGAAGCTTACAACGCCGGTAATGGGCACTGACCACCAAGTCAGGTCGGGAATAATGCGGAATGGTAAGCCAAAGCAATAAATTAAAATAAGTCGCTTTAAATACATGCGGTAGGTGATGGGAATCGGTGTCGTCAGAATTCTTTCACAGCTACTGACACTGCCCATGAGGTCGTTTAGCATGGCGCTTACCATACTATATTGGCCATCGCTAATTTTCTGCGCTTCTAGTTGGTCGCTGAGGTAAGAGCGTAACCAAAATTGGATATCAAAGGGGCGATGTTCTGATTCGGCTAATTTTTCTGCTTGGGTTTTTGTCGTTAAAGCTTTTAAGTCTTCGTCAACGGCCGCCCCTCGTAAATGTAATTTTGTGGCGATCGCAAATGCCGAGATTAGCTTTAATGCCCTTTGCTTTTGGGTCTGATCACTATCATGATCTGCCCGCACTCCCAGACGAATTTCTTGGGCTAAATTGCGACTGTTTACAACGATGCTACCCCAAGCTTTGCGTCCTTCCCAAAACCTGTCGTAGGAAGTATTTGTACGAAATACGATTAGTAAACCTAAGACTAGGTTGTAGATCACATTTGTGGTTAAATCTCCTAGTTTCTCCAAATAAATCGGTCGTCCTTGAATGTACAAAAAAGTGACCGTTGCTGTAAAGCCACAGAAAAAGAAAATTCTCGGCAAAATCATCAACACAACAGAGCCTTGCAGTTGAAAAACCGTACTTAACCAGTTGGACTTTTCAAATTTGTCTTGTGTCAGCATTGCTTCTCCCAAGTCACGCTAAATAAATTCCCCACACGGCTTTTTTCTGGTAGCCAATATGGGGATTCTGAAATGGCGGCGATCGCCACAGGTTTTAATCTAATTGTGGACTTGCTCTGATACCTGATTACCATTCTGCTCAGGCATATAGTCATCGTACTTATCTTGATTAAAATAGTAGAGAGTACGGATAGGGTACGGAATACTAATATCTGCCTGATCGAGGGCTTTTTTAATGCCTAAAATCGCCTTAGTTTGAGCTTGACGAACATTTTTCTGTTGAGGCTTAGTCCAGTAACGAACGATGAAATCGATGGAGCTATCCCCAAAATTCACCAGATCAATTTCAGGCTCAGGATCCGCAAGGACACCTTCCACCGAGCGAATCGTATCAAACAAAATATCCTTCGCAACAGGCAGCGGCGTATTGTAATCAACACCTACACCCAAGTCAGTACGCCTTGCATCGTAGCCAGTTTGTACCATCACCGCATCGGTAAAAACATCGGCATTGGGCAGTAAAACCTTTTCGCCTTGATAGCTACGAATATGAGTCGTACGGATATTAATACTTTGGATTACACCGTTATAACCATTGACAGAGATTTCATCACCAATACGGAACGGTTCTTCTACTAAAAGGATGATACCAGCCAAAAAGTTTTTCACAATATCTTGGAACGCAAAACCAACAGCAATGGAACCAATTCCAAGGGTGGCAACGATGTCTCCAAGTTTGAGGCCGGGGAAGGCAACGACACAGGCAAATAAGACACCAATAACCCAAATCCCAACATAACTTGCTTTATCTGCAAGCATTCGCAAAGACCTGTTTTTGACAGTTTTCCCTGCTATTTTGTGAACAATCTTTTGGGAAAACTCAGTCACATATCGAGTCAGAAAAATAATAATAATACCGCCCAGAAGTCCCGGTATTCTTTGGATTCCACCACTCAGTATTGCCTGAAGACTATTGATTATTGTGTCTGTAAACTGCCCCATAGTAATCTGCTTTACTACTACCTCATCTCGTATATTTCTTGCTTATAATACTATCTATAACCTCTAGTGCTTGACAATATGGCTAAAGAGATAAATTTGCTTTTGATGTGTATCTTCAAGCAGATTTCTTAAGGGGTATTGGTAATGGAAATTCAATCTGGCACTGAGATTATTCAGCGTCAGGAGTGGTCACAGTGGCTAATTGTGTTTCGTATTCTTGTAGCGTTAATGCGCCAGAAAATGTTTCCATTTTTCCGGTTTCTGTGGAGGCCAGAATAAAAAATGGTGTGCCGTTTAGTTGTAGTTGACGGGCAAGTTCAATGTCTTGTTCGATAGCTGGCTGGGCAGCGGTTTGGTCGGCTTTAAATTTATCTAGATCAAGCTCTAAATCTTGGGCAATTTCTTCATAGAGGCGATCGCCTAATTGCTGTTGATTTTCAAAAAGAGCATCGTGATACTCCCAGAATTTCCCCTGTTGTTGAGCCGCCCAAGACGCAGCAGCGGCGGGAGTCGCTTGGGGATGAATTTGCTGTAGAGGAAGATGTTTATAGGCTAGGGTCACAGTATCGCTGTGCTTATCCATAAATTGCTTAATCGTGCCGTGGGCACGGGCGCAAAACGGACATTCAAAATCTGAAAATTCCACCAATACAACCTTAAAATCTTCTGAACCCATCACTGGAGAATCACCAATAATCACTTGGGGATTTGTCGTGATCGTATTGCGGAATTCTTGAGCCGCGGCCTGTTGCTGTTGTTGCTGTTGCTGTTGCTGAGATTGTTGATACTGTTGCACCGCCTCAAGGATAGCTTCAGGATTATTGCGGATAATCTCTAGCACTTCCTCCTCCAGCTCTTTATCTACTTGCACATCGGCTTGGGCATCCTGGTCATTGCTACAGCTCCAGAGGGTCATGCTCAAAACGAAGACAGAAAAAAAGGCAAGTGTCCTCCGAGAAAAACCTTGCCGAGATAAAGATAGAAATGTCATTGGGATTATTTAGAACAAAAGATCGTTCCCAGTCTAGCTAAAGAGCACCTTCTTTAGGGCAGCGAGGAGCAGCATGACATTTTCCGCACGGGCATTATGACCCATCAGACCAACACGCCATACTTTGCCAGCGAGATCCCCTAGGCCGCCTGCAATTTCGATGTTGTAGTCTGCCATGAGTTGCTTTGCGACAGCCGCCCCATCAACGCCATCGGGAATACAAACGGTGGTGAGTGTGGGGAGGCGAATTTCTTTATCGACATAGCATTTCAGACCCATGTCTGCAAGGCCTTCCCAGAATAGGTTTGCCACATCTTGGTGACGCTGCCAGCGATTTTCGAGACCTTCTTCAACGACTAGCATTAAGGCTTCTCGCAACGCATAGTTCATATTGACCGGCGCAGTATGGTGATAAACCCGCTTACCTGTGCCCCAATATTTACTGATCATGGACATGTCCAAATACCAGTTTTTGACGGGGGTTTTGCGATTATTTAAGGCTTCAAGGGCGCGGGGGCCAAGGGTAAGAGGGCCAAGACCGGGAGGGCAAGCCAAAGCTTTTTGAGTGCCGCTGTAGGCCATATCGACACCCCACTCATCGAGGAAAAGGGGCACACCACTCAAACTGGTGACGGTATCGATGAGCAACATGGAGCCATGCTTTTGGCAGACTTCGCTCACGCCTTCGAGGGGCTGTCTTGCACCAGTGGAGGTTTCGGCATGGACAAGGCCTAGAACTTTAGGCTCGTGCTCTGCAACGGCGGCTGTAATTTCTTCGAGGGTAAAAGCTTTACCCCAATCTGTGGAGAAGGTGCGCACATCAGCGCCATAGCGACTCGCCATATCAACGAGACGGTGACCAAAATAACCATTAATGCCGATCAGCACAACATCGCCGGGTTCTACGGTATTGGCGAGGGTGGCTTCCATGGCGGCACTGCCTGTGCCACTGGCGGAAATGGTGAATTCGTTGGAGGTTTGCCAGGTGTAGCGGAGTAGGTCTTTGACTTCTTCCATGATCTCCAAGTATTTGGGATCGAGGTGGCCGATGGGGGGCATGGCTAGGGCGGCGAGAACTCTTGGGTGGGCATTGGATGGGCCGGGGCCTAGTAAAAGACGGGGTGGTAAGTCGAGTTGATCGACTTTTTTTAGATATTTTTCACTGACGGTGGGCATGGGCTAAAAGCTCTTTTTTAAAAGCAAACTGTAAAAAATTTAACGAGATTATTTTCCCACATCGGCGAAGCTCTCTCTTTAGAGATTGAATTACCGTAGTTTTTCTACAAAATCCCGGCGATCGCCTTGCTACAATAATTGCCTTAAGGCGCATTTTGCCTATTTTTTTACGTTTTATTTTTTACACCTCATCGATAATAAATCGCCATGACAGAAACGCCGAATCCAGAAAATATAACGACAGAGCAGGAGCAAGAAGAGCAAGGCTCTAAAGCTCGTCAGCTACTGGGGATGAAAGGAGCCGCCGATGGTGAAACATCCATCTGGAAAATCCGCCTCCAGCTCATGAAACCGATTACTTGGATTCCGCTCATTTGGGGTGTGGTCTGTGGTGCTGCCTCTTCGGGTGGTTATGTCTGGGGAGTGGAAGATTTTGCAATGGCGATGGCTTGTATGTTGTTGTCGGGGCCCCTTCTTACTGGTTATACCCAGACTATTAATGATTATTATGATCGCGAGATTGATGCGATCAATGAGCCGTATCGTCCGATTCCGTCTGGGGCGATTTCTGTGCCGCAGGTTGTCACTCAAATTGTGGTGCTGTTGGGTTCTGGGATTATCCTGAGTTATTTGCTTGATGTCTGGGCTGGTCATGATTTTCCCATCATGTTGGTCTTAACCTTGGGTGGTGCTTTTGTTGCATACATTTATTCTGCGCCGCCACTCAAACTCAAACAAAATGGTTGGCTTGGAAATTATGCTCTTGGTGCGAGCTATATTGCGCTGCCTTGGTGGGCTGGCCATGCGTTGTTTGGGACGCTTACGCCGACTGTGATGGTGGTGACGCTCATCTATAGTTTTGCGGGTCTTGGTATTGCGATTGTTAATGACTTTAAGAGTGTGGAAGGAGACGAAGAACTTGGTCTAAAGTCTCTACCTGTGATGTTTGGTGTGGGTACGGCGGCTTGGATTTGCGTCATTATGATCGATGTTTTCCAAATCGGCATTGCCGGTTATCTTGTCAGTATTCACCAGCAACTTTATGCGTCGATTCTTGTGCTTTTAGTCATTCCGCAAATTGTGTTTCAGGATATGTATTTTCTGCGTAATCCTTTAGAGAACGACGTGAAATATCAGGCGAGTGCGCAACCTTTTCTTGTTTTCGGCATGTTGGTTGCTGGTTTGGCGATGGGTCATGCTGGTATCTAGAAATTAGAGAAAAATCAAAAATACAAGATCCCCTTAAATCTCTCTTATTAAGGGGGACTTTTTTTTGATCTTTTTTGTGTTTAAAAACTTGTGGCGATCGCCTCTCTTTGAGTGACAAAATTGATCGAAACCCCTTCCCCTCTTCGAGTACTTTCCCCCAAGGAAGGATATTTTCTCCCAAGCCATTACACGGCGGCTTGGCGCGATCGCCGGAGCGATAAATATCCAAATCCGTCGCGGTGAATTGTAGTCGCAATGTCGTGGTCTGAAAAGCGAGAAAAAGTCCGAACACGCCAATAATTGCCCCGACCCAAATTTGGAGGAATAGGGCGATCGCCACCCCAGCCGCCACGAGGACGATGGTAATGTTAAAACTCGGTTTGAGTTCGACTACAGACTGGTCGGTCGCAGCAAATTTTTTAGGAGAAGATGCAGAAGTCATGGCAACTCAAAACGCTTGGGCACAATGGATCCAATTCTAACTTTATCCCTATCCCTTAAACAAACACGAAAAAAGATCCCCCAGTTTTCCCGGATGGTCGTGGGCGATCGCCGTGGTTTACCGATTGTAGAAACTGTATTGAATATTCGACGATTGGCAACAAAGATAGACGAGGGGAAGAAAATAAAGCCCAACCATTGCATCGCTTGATGAATGCTTCAGATTCACTGCGTCACCCGCTTCTGCCAATTCCAACTTATTCAATTCAGGTATGTCTTTAATTAAACAAACTGACAGAAAGGTAGGCTAAATGGTGTAATTGGTTACAAAAACAGCAACTGTCCTTAGGCATCCCTGAAGTGGCAGTAGATTGTTAATAGGGTCATCAAAGCTGTGATTTAACGGTTTGGTGTGGTTCGTCAGTCAATAGACAAAATGAAATTTTACAAGGAGTATTAAAGCGTGTTTTCTCAAATAGTCGGTGTCGGTTTAGCGGTAGCAACGGTTGGTATTTTGACGCCATTTGCGGCGATCGCCCAGCCAGAAACAGCCCAGTATGATTCAGTGGGTGTCCTTGGTGAACTAGCCCAGAAACCGAATATTGGCACTGTAATTCTTCCAGAGGGCACAATCGTTTTTTCCCAAACTAATCGTATTGCCGTGCGGGTGTACAACTCCAGCGGAGCAACCCGCCTTAATCTCTACAACAAGCAAACGGGCATGACAGAATTGCTCGGCGTTCCAGTCACGGTTCAGGCTACGAGCACAGGGGTCACCTATCGCCATAGCGGCAACCAGTCCGTTACGGTGGCGATCGCCAACTCAGGCGCACAAACGATCACGATCAATGGCACATCCCAGCAAACAAACCAAGCAGTCACAGGTACAATCTCTTACCTACCCCGCATCGCACTGCCGCCCAATGCCGTAGTTGAAGCGATCCTCGTCGAGGCCTCCACCAAAAAAGTGCTTTCCTCCCAGCAGATTGCTGCTAACGGGCGACAAATTCCTTTCCCCTTTACACTGCCCTACGATCCCGGCCAAATTAATCAACGCTCCTCCTATACAGTTCAGTCTCGCATCACAGTAGAAGGTGAAACACAGTTTGTTACTAGGGATCAGTTTTCGGTCATCACAAACAACAATCCAAGCACAGTCGCAGTTCGAGTCGAGCAACCAGCTCCGATGAAAGCAAATAATGCCACCACTGATGCAGCGATGTTGAAAAATACTGTATGGCAGCTAGAACAAATCATGTACCGCGACGGCCAGCAATTAGAAGCTAATAACCTTGGCGACTATACCGTTCAATTTATGGATGATGGTCAACTTGCCATCCGTGCCGACTGCAACCGAGCCTTGGGTCGTTTCACCGAAGCTGGTGATGATGGTTTGTCGATTAATCTAGGCCCTACAACCTTAGCTGCTTGTCCACCGGAGTCCATCGGCTCAGAATATCTCCGAGCGTTACAAGATTCAAGCGCCTATTTCTTTCAGGATGGCAAGCTGTTTATCGCCCTCAAATCTGGTGCTGGCATGATGCAGTTCTCTCAGTAATGTAAGTTCGGGTTAAGGATTTAGAGAAAAAGCTTTAGAGAAAAGGAGATTCATTGTGAACCAAAACCCTTTTTTTTGCGATGCGTAATTTATGGTCATTTCAAAAAACTATGGGATAACTAAAACCCTTGATCAGCCGGAGCTTTAGTGAGGAGATTTAGGGGGATCGAATGTTTCGAACTCAACTGAAAAGACCATAAAACGGCAGAGTAGGCTCTTTTTTTTACTTAGCCACTTCCTAAAACCTTGATTTTACAAAGGTTAAAAGTTAGTTGCACATGACGTTTTTTCTATAATATTTCCCCATCGCTAGCTCTCCTTCTCTCCGTGTCACCCACTCTCCCCCGTCTCCCCGTCAATATTTCAAGCCTTGCTTATCCCGAACTCAGGTCAAGTTTCGCTCATTACCACTACGGCTCCGGTGTTCGTAAAAGGGATGGCGATCGCCCAAAATCTCCTTCTCCACAGTTACCAAAAAGTCGGATATCAGAAATCAACTCTTCCCAAGAATCCTCACAAGGAGTTATTGCCCCAGCATCTTCATCTCAGACAGTAAGAAATCCTTTTGATGAAGACAATCCAGAAGTAACCATTCCCGAAAATCTTGCCTCAGAAACAAATCATCAACCCCTTACTAATCCTTTCGATGAAGAAGTTCCTTCTTTTCCCGGAGCTTCAGAAGAAAAGCCAGAGCTTGTTAATCCCTTCGATGAACCACTAGCAGAACCTAGAACGTTGACCAATCCTTTCGCAGAAATATCCACGACTCCGCTACCAGCGAATGAATCTACATCACGGCGATCACCCACAATAGAACCAAAGAACTGGCCTTCACTCTGGCAAGAATGGGTCACTATCAATGGTTTGTGTTATTTGATAATCAGTTGGATCATGCTGTCACAAGTTGACAAAGTATTCTTCGTCATCATCAGTGCAGTAGGAGTTGCATACCTACAAACCTGTGTCTTAGCGCGACGACTATCTAATCCTTGGTATTGGGGGGTCGCTACAGCGCTGGGTACTCTCCTACCTTTTGGCATGGTCTTTTCAGGCATAGCGCAATGGATTGTATTGCGTAAAGTAATTCCTAATGCCTCTCGCTGGCTCTACGTTCATTTAGGTGTTGGTATCATTAGCTTGACACTTTTCTTATTTAGAGGAAGTCTCAATTCAGGTGGTAGTTTATTTGTCGCAGGTCACCTCGCAACGAGTCTCAGTTGGGGGGTTTACATTGCAGCCACAGCGACAGTCCTGCACTACCTTTTCGGCAAATTACCAGAAGAGTTAACGCCACCATCTCCTAATTTTTTGCTGTCCCTGAAGACTTTGTTACTACGTCCCACGCTCCCTTTTGCCGTGCGTACAGGGCGATCCTTGGTTCCGGCTTCACAGTCAACATCTATAAACAGCAATCAGAATCAAGCATCAACAAGATTCAAAAGCTGGGATGAACGCCTAATAGACGGGGCAGAGAAATTAATTGCCCTGGTGATCGCCGCAATTACAAATGTCTTAAGCTAGTTTTAGAGACTATTGCCTTGCCTAAAGTCGCTCAAAAGTTAATGTCAGATAACAATAGCAAGATTCTCAAGAATGATTAGACAATCGCCTCCCTATTCACTAAGAACAGAAACGCCATCAAAAACGCTAGTGCTAGCGACAGCCATCTTTTTAACCAAAACTTTCTTCGATATAAACCTGAGGTAATGCCCGCAACCATAAACCAAAATCGTTAGGAACTGACCCTAGAATCCTAGCGTTGTTTTTAGTGTCATTCATGCATTTGTAGTATTTGCACAGACATTAAAAATGGGCGTTTCCCGAAACGCCCCTACACAAATTTGAAAATGTAAACGGCAATTAGTCGCCAAGCAATTTTTTGAGGCTGATTGTTATTTCAGGAAAAGCTAGAGGCTGAATTTCACCATCCGATACTGTTTGAATCTGTAAATAGCGATCGCCCTTTGGTTCACGCATCACAACCATTTGCTGCTGCGCCAAATCTAAAATCCAATATTCTGGAATTCCCGCTTGAGCATAGATTTCTGCCTTAACCGTGAAATCCTTTTGGAAACTCGTCTTGGCAACCTCTACTACCCAAAACAAATCCGCCGTTTCAGGATGCCGCTCATCATAATTTGACTCCGGTAAACGGGCGATCGCCATATCCGGTTCAGGCTCAGAATTCGCTAGCGTGATTGGCCCATTGAAACGCACATCAGCCAAACCATCGAGTAGAGATTGTAGATATCGAGTCCCCCGTTTCGCCGTGTTGTAGTGAATGGGCGTTTCTGGACTCATCGCAACAATATCCCCTGCCAAAAGCTCAACCCGACGATCCTCTAAAATTCCAGCCGCAACCATCCGATGATAATCCTCAACAGACCATTTCACAGAGGTTTGCAGCATTGTCTCTCTCGCAAAAAACTAATATGGCTCTATTGTAGATTCTCTCTCAAAAAATCAGGCGATCGCCCCCTATTCACTCAAAACAGCACGGCGATCGCCAAAAATTTGAAGATTAAAGAATTAACGTCTTATCGTTGCTCCACAACAAATTCAACTTCTTCCTTTTGGTCACCTAGCTCAGATATCACAGTAATCGAATACTGCTGACCGCTATTAATAATGGCCGGACGAGGTATTGCAATTTCAAATGTGCCCGTTTCATCTACCTGCGCTCGAGAGCGGTTGAGGAGAGTCGTTGCACTACCAATGCTCAAGAAACCACCAAGGACACTCGGTGCTTCCGAGACAACAGTAACTCTGACATCAGCATCGGGATTAGTTTGACCGACTAAAGTAAAACCATTATCAGAGCGAATCATGTCGCCATCTTCATGGCTGGTGATTTCAAGGCTTAAAGGCTCGACAGTTTCGGTGGTCTCAGTCAGTGCGGTTTCAGTACCAGTACTTGTGGTGACTTCTTGGGTAACTACTGCCGTATCACCCGTCGCCGCAGGATTTAACGCAAAAGGTGCATCAACCAAAGAGAAAACAACTTGTCCTGCTTTCTCTAGACGACCAATCACAATGCCTTCACTAACGCGATCGCCGCTGCCGACAGACATCGAGACGCGATAAATACCGGGCTGTTCTTCCGTTGCGTCTAGCGTTTTTAAAGTTTGACCATTTTGCAAAAGAAGAATATCCGCATCCGCATCCGGTGTGCCGCGTAGCTCAGCTCTGAAAGTATCACCTGTGGTGAGGGCAACATCTACCGCATTGTGGTACATCACCTCAATACCGAGGTCAACATCGACAACCTCAAAAGACCAAGCCGCACGATAACCCACCCCAGACGTAGAGGTAAACTGAACCTCAACTTTGTGCATTCCGGGCTCCAATGGCGTATCGGGCTTAAAGCCAAAGGTATTACCACCGACATCAATGAAACTTTCGTCCGTGACATCCACATCATCTAGCAGAATTTGGATCGAATCACTTTTAATGAGATTAGTATTGTCAAATTTCCAAGTGATAGAGCTGTCATTCGGCACATCAGTTCCCGAAGGTGTTGCGCTAGTGATTTGTTGGGCGATCGCCGCCGGAGTGAGGAAGAATGACGCAGAAAAAGTTGTGGCGCTAAGCAAAAAGCCGAGACTAAGTTTTGATAATGTATTTTTCATATGACCGTTGTGAAATGACCGGTGTGCTCTCGTTTAAATCAGTCGAGATATTCACAAGTCTAATCAGGAAACCGAGACAACATAGAAAAATAGACATAATTTCATCCTAAATCTATATACAGTTTGTCGTAGCTAGCCCCCGAAGCTCTACAACTATGTATAGTCTTGTATAAGACACTAACGATGGCGATCGCCTGAAATGGAAAAATCAATTCGCCTCTAAAAACAACCAAAGCTTTTAAATTTAAATTTGTCTGAAACCATCTAAAAAAGCTGCTGTTGGAATGTAGAGAAAATAACCTGAATAGCGAGGCGAGCGCCGATCCGCTTCAGGGATGAATTGATGATATTTTCTCCCTCCAGTTTATAAATTAATAACCAGTCTGGTTCAATATGACATTCCCGACGATCTTGATAGTTGCCAATTAATTTGTGATCACGATATTTATCATCTAAAGATTCACCTAGAATCAACAAATGAGCAATACGTTTAAACTTCTCTAAATTCTTTCCTCGTTTCTTCGCCCTTTTAACGTCTTTTTCAAAACGCTTCGTATAAACAGGCTGATACATTCATTAAATTCCTAACCTGCTGAACATATCATCTGCGTCTTCACACACCACTAAGTCGTCACCTCGGTCTGTCGCA
This sequence comes from [Limnothrix rosea] IAM M-220, assembly GCF_001904615.1. Taxonomy (NCBI): domain Bacteria; kingdom Bacillati; phylum Cyanobacteriota; class Cyanophyceae; order Chroococcales; family Geminocystaceae; genus Picosynechococcus; species [Limnothrix rosea] IAM M-220. The sequence goes on along the minus strand of NZ_MRBY01000002.1, from coordinate 44,648 downwards.
GTAAAAGTCTCTAGAGTCTCCCCGTTACAGTCATCACTCTGAAACGGTAAACCATTGTGTTTTGCGATCTGCTCATAAAATAGGGCGATCGCCTGATCAACTGACAGACCTAAACAACCTAAGATTTTTTCGACATCTTGCTGCAAAGTTTCCTCAATATTGACTTCCACAGTGACGGGGTTATCCATAAATCATTCACCACTAAAAAGCTCAAGTTCATTTTAGCGTGGTGATTTCCATAGAAAAAAAGGTGGGACTAGCCCACCTAAGATCTTACTAAATTGTGATTATTGACTTCTTAACTGTCGATACCTTCGATGCGGTCTTCAACTTCTTGGTAAAGCTCTTGGAGACGCTCTAGGTTTTCATCGCTGGTTTCCCAGTAACCACGACCATTCACTTCGAGAAGAGTGCTAACCATGCGGCGGAAGGAGTTGGGGTTGAGATCCATTAGACGCTTACACATTTCCTCATCCTTGATGAAAGTGTCATTAGTATCTTCATAGACCCAGTTGTCTACCGCATCAGCAGTCGCCGACCAACCCATTGTGTTGACGAGGCGCTTAGAAAGTTCACGCACACCTTCATAACCGTGGGACAGCATTCCTTCATACCACTTGGGATTGAGGAGCTTCGTACGCGCATCCAGACGAACAGTCTCAGACAAAGTACGAACCTGAGCATTTGCAGTGGTTGTATCTGCGATAAAAGCAGCAGGTTTCTTACCATCATCTCGCAGTTGAGAAATCACCTTGGTAGGGTCAGAATCAAAGTAGTGAGACACGTCGGTCAAACTGATTTCAGAAGAATCAAGGTTTTGGAAGGAAACATCGGCAGTTTTGAGAGAAGCCTCAAATACCTTGCGGTTTTCGTCCATCACACCGGGGTTATCGGAGTTGAAAGCGAAGGACTTACGGTTTAGGTACATGTCCTGCAGCTCTTTCTCTTCTTCCCAAGAACTGTTTTCCACTGCCAAGTTGACGTTGGAAGAGTAGGAACCAGAAGCGTTGGAGAAGATGCGAGTTGCAGCCTGACGGATATTGATGCCCATTTCTTCTGCTTGCTCTTGGGCATGCTTGCGAACAAAGTTCATTTCGAGGGGCTCATCAGCTTCTGCCGCCATCTTCACTGCTTGGTCGAGCAAGTTCATTTGGTTAATGAAGAGGTCACGGAATACACCGGAACAGTTCACAACCACGTCAATCCGAGGACGACCTAACTCTTCTAGGGGGATTAGCTCAAGCTTATTCACACGACCGAGGGCATCAGGTACAGGGCGTGCACCAACCATCCACATAATCTGGGCAAGGGATTCACCGTAGGTTTTGATATTGTCAGTTCCCCAAAGAACACAGGCGATCGTCTCAGGGTACGCGCCATCGTTATCAAGCTTCTGACGGTCAATCAGGCGATCAACCACAACCTTTGCAGACTGGACTGCTGCCGCTGTGGGAATGGACTGGGGATCGAGGGCGTGAATGTTTTTACCGGTGGGTAGAACGTTGGGGTTACGAATGGGGTCACCACCGGGGCCGGGCAGCACGTATTCTCCTTCGAGGGCTTTCAAGAGACCAGCTAGCTCTTTGTCGGCGCAAACTTGCTCAAGGCAAAACTCTAGATAATCAAATAGAGGCTTGAGGGTTTCGTCGTCAATATTTGTATAACCCGCTTCGTGGAGGGATTCGAGCCAAGGGGTTTTCTTACCGAGGTTGAGGAAGTTTAGGCGGGCAACAAGGGAAACACGACCTTCATCATTGATTTGCTGCTCAACTAATGCGCGAACCGCAGCACGGCAAGCTTCGGTAATGTCTTGGAGTAGGTTGACATCTTCGAGGATACCTTTGTCGCTATTGCGGTAGATGTCCTCCATGTTGCGACCGATGCTATTGGCGATGATGCTCGGCAAGCCGAGGAAGCCTTCGTCTTCTTCGCGGTCAAGGCTCGCAATGTTTACGAGGGTGGCGATCGCCTCTTCAGCCGTAGGGGGCTTACCAATCACATGGAGACCACAAGGAAGTAAGCGGGACTCAATTTCGATGAGCTTACAATAGACGATGCCGACCATATTGTCGCGATCCTCTTTGCTCATATCCGCCGCATTGACATCGGGGATATCGATATCTTTATCAAGGTTGCAGACCCGCGCTTGATCCATAATCGTGTTGACGATTTGCACACCACGACCACCATCCTTGAGAGTTTGGTAGGACGCAATTAATTCACTCAGTTCCTTAAGACCCTTATAGAGACCCGCATTTTCGGCAGGAGGTGTCAAATAGGAAATGGTGTTCGCATAACTCCGACGTTTGGCGATCGTTGCCTCAGAAGGATTATTTGCCGCGTAGTAATAAATGTTGGGTGTATTGCCAATAAGATTGTCGGGATAACATTCCCCAGACATACCCATTTGCTTACCGGGCATAAATTCGAGGGAGCCGTGAGTACCGAAGTGAAGAACCGCATCAGCACCCCAAATTTTCTCGATGTAGGTGTAGTACGCCGCAAAACCATGGTGGGGAGACGCAGAGCGAGAGAACAGCAAACGCATTGGGTCGCCTTCATAACCGAATGTCGGCTGTACACCAACAAAGAGATTGCCAAAATGCTTACCGTAGATCAGTAAGTTTTGACCATCACTGTTCAATTCTCCCGGTGGGGGACCCCAGTTTTCTTCGAGACGGTGGGAGTAGGGCGTTAAGCGCTCGTATTCCTCCACACTCATGCGGTGGGCAATATTTAGCTCTGGCGAAGCATACTGTGCTTCCGCATCGTGAATGACAGATTCCAGCAGTTCTTTTGCAGTTTCGGGAATGTCTTGGACATCGTAACCGTTGTCACGCATGCCTTTCATCACTTCATGGATGGAGCCGAATACATCGAGATATGCTGCCGTACCAATATTTCCTTTATCGGGCGGGAAACTAAAGATGGTAATTGCGAGTTTCTTGTGGAGCTTCGGCTTCTTGCGGAGGTTTGCCCACTTTAATGCGCGAGAAGAAATTGCCTCAACGCGGTCTTGGAGGGTAATCGCCCGACCCGTCATACCATCACGACCGGACATCACAATCGGTTCAATCGCACCGTCCAGCTCAGGAATGGCAATTTGCAATGCCACTTGGATGGGGTGGAGACCAAGGTCACTTTCTTCCCACTCTTCTGTGGTTTGGAAAACCAAAGGCAGCGAAACCATATAAGGACGGTTTAGCTTTTTGAGGGATTCGATCGCTTTGGGGTGATCCTGACGAGCGGGACCACCGACGAGGGCAAAACCAGTGAGGGAAACAACGGCATCGACAAGGGGGAGTCTTTCTACACCTGCGACGGTGTCATCCCAGAAAAAGGCATCTACAGGCTTGGAGAAATCTAAACCGCCGGCAAAGACTGGAATTACCCGTGCGCCACTATATTCCAGCTCTTGGAGCATTGCCACATAGTGCGCGTCATCGCCAGTAACAAGGTGAGTGCGCTGCAGCACTAAACCAATACAGGGTGCTAAAGGATCTTTTAGATCATCATTAATGTCATCGCGCTCGTTGTACCACTGGAGATACTCTTTCGAGCTTTCGAACATCTTGGGAGCGAGGGGATGCCAAATACCCATGTCTGGATAAACGACAGGTTCTTCGTATTTGGTTTCACTACCTTCGTTTAACTTGCCTTCGAGGATGTACTTATCTGTCATCATCAGGAGGAAGTTTTCGAGGTTTTCGGGGGAGCCACCGAGCCAATATTGGAAGGACAACATGAAGTTGCGGGCATCTTGCGCCTTCTCAACGGGAAGATATTTTAAAACTTTTGGTAAGGTGCGGAGCAGCTTCAGCATGGCATCTTGGAAGGATGAGCCAGACTTTGCTTTACGCTTTTTCATGAACTCGCCGATCGCCGATTTTGACTGACCGAGCTGAGCCATGGAGAAGCTACCCATTTTATTGAGGCGCATCACCTCAGGCATAGAGGGAAAGACGATCGCCGCATTTAGGTTGTCACGGTGTGGAGTGACTGCTTCAACTACTTTTTGAGCTAAGTCTTCGATAAAAATCAAAGAGGCGATGAAGAGGTTTGCTTCTGCAATATCTCGTTTAAATTCGTCATAGTTTTCGGGATTACGTAATTCTTCGACGAGATAGCCGCTGATTTCGATAGCAATTTTGGGGTGGTTCGCGTTAATTGTTTTGACCGCAGCGGACAGAGCACTCTGATACTGAGACTCCAGCACGACATAGACCACCTTCACTAACGTACGACCATTGAGGTCATCAGGCTTGATATGGCGAATGGCGGACTTGACGTTAGTGAACATAAATGGCGATTCTCCTTTACTTAGGCAAGTAGATGGATATTGGAAAAAACCTAGACTAATTCTAGTTATGGATCATCTCATTTTATGAAGCTTAGATGATCATAAATTAGGCATTTAATGGTTTGGCTTTAGAAAGTTTTAGCAAAAAATACCTATTGACCCTGGGCACTTGCGGCATTCTGACACAATTTGATAAATCAAACTTAAATTTTCGTTATATAGCTTGACATTCTTGGTGGCGTTTGGCGGCTTTTGGTGAAGATTCTATGGGAGACTTGTGTCTTGTCCTAAAGACTGAGTCTTACAATAACGAGTCAATTTTAGATATCAAGCTGGAACGATGCGGTTAGAAGAAGTCATTCCGTGGGGACGAAATCTTAATGAATATCGGAGAATGTTTAGTCTGTCGGCAGCGAATTTAGAAAAATCGATTTTGGGTTGTAGTGATGGTCCCGCCAGTTTTAACGCGGAAATGACTCAACAAGGGCACTCGGTAATTTCTGTTGATCCGATTTATGAGTTTTCAGCGGAGCAGATTCGGCAGCGCATTGAGGCGATTTATGACACGGTTATCTCGCAAGTAAAAGCGCAATCGGAGCGGTTTGTTTGGAAAAATTTTGCGAATGCCGATGAGTTGGGGCAGTCAAGGTTACAAACGATGACCGCTTTTTTACGAGATTACGAACAGGGCAAATTAGAAGGGCGCTATCAACATCAAGCTTTGCCGAAACTAAATTTCGAGGATCAGCAATTCGAATTGTGTTTGTGCGCCAATTTTCTTTTTTTGTACTCGGATCGACTATCGCAAGTTTTTCATCTTGAGGCTTTGCGGGAATTGTTGCGGGTGGCGGCGGAGGTTCGGGTCTTTCCGTTGCTGGATCTGATGGGCGATCGCTCTCCCTATGTAGAGCCAGTAATTGAAAAGTTAGACGCACAAAATTTTAAGACTCGTATTAAAAAAGTCGATTACGAATTCCAGAGGGGCGGCAATGAAATGCTTGTGATTACATCTCTTTAGGTTTTTGGTCGCCAGATTACGTCACTGATTTTGCAGACATCGATCATTTTAGGGACATCATGAACTCGTAGGGTGTCAGTTCCAGAGGCGATCGCCTTCGAAATAAAAATGAGTAATCTCAAGCATCCTTTATTGCTCTCAAGCTTTCCAATGGAAGTGCGAAACTTAATTTCGATCTAGCGATACAAGAAACCATTTATCCTCCATTTCATCCATAGTGTAAGCACTAGGATAAATCTCAGGACGGGCATAGAGATAGTCTTCAGATTCTTGTGTTTCGGCGTACCAAATCTTGGCATAAATACTATCCACAGGCTGAAATTGAATGACTAGTGGGTCAATAGAAAAAATACCAACTCCCAATTTTGTATGAATCTCTTCATCAATGCCTACATCTAAACTAGAGAATAAGCATTTAGGTTTTCCACACTCTAAATTGTCCCGATAATTTTGTATCTCTTCTACCACCATGTCATATTCATCACGATTCTGCCGAAATGACTTTCTGGTATCACTCCAAGCCTGTACGTTAGCACAAGAGCTGACAAGTATTAGGGTCACAGAAAAGATAAATTTATCGCAGTTTGTTTTCATCTTTCAAGTATTTTGAATTTCTAAATTGTTTAGATAAACTACCTCTTTAGAGAAGACAAAAGCTCTTTTGATTATCTTGATGTAGTTGTTTTTTGAGAGAACATCAATTCCAATCTAGTCTCACAAGAAACCACTGTTCTTCCATCTCATACATGGTATATGCACTGGGATTAACTTCAGGAAGAGCATTTAGATAGTCTTCTGCTTCTTGTGTTTCGGCATACCAGATTTTCGCATAGATACTGTCCACAGGTTGGAATTGGATCACCAAAGGCTCAATAGAAAAAATGCCGACTCCTAAGCTTGAATGAATCTCTTCATCAATGCCCACATCTAAGCTAGAAAAAGAACATTCTGGTTCACTACAATCAAGATTATCTCGATAAGCTTGTACTTCCTCTACGACCATGTCGTACTTGTCACGCTCCTGTAGAAATGAGGCCATGGTATCTACTCGGGCTTTTGAGGTAGCGCAAGAGGTGATAAATAGTAAGAAGATGGGCAGGATTCGTTTGCCATACATTGTTTCGCTATTCTTATATTTCTAAGTCATTCAGGTCGATAAGCTTTTTAGAGGGAACAAATACCTTCTGGTGCATCTTGCTTTAATTCAGAATTAGGTGAGTATTTACGACGTCTTCTGACCATATTTAAGATAAATTCTCGCGAACTATCATCATTAATAAAGTTATCTAGGTAGCTATCATAGAGACGATCTGAGCCTAATGAGATTGATCCTGAGTCATCATCATTATCTAACCCAGCTATGCCCGCCTGCTGAAATCTATCGTAAATGTCTTTCAATGTTTTTAAAGTATTAGTGTTTGTAATCAGTTGTAGTAAAGCAGCCCAAGATTGCGCCAGATCTTGTGAAGTTATATTCACTGCCAAGTTTATTAACTCCTTAATATCTTGTTCAATAGCACTGAGAGAGTCATCACCAGCTTGAGCTAATGCTGCTCCTCCGAGTAACTCTTTATCTGTAAATCCAGCGACTTTACCAATGTATCCGTAATGCATGTTAGACCAAATGTCATTAAAGTATATTTTTCCTTTAGTCACATCAAGACTTGCTAAGCCCAAGGTAGGAAAGATTGATTGTTTGTGATCCCATTCTCCGTCCGGTCGAACAAGCAAAAACCAGTATGCGTAAGCAAGACCTTTGAGCAATATTTCAAAATCACTGCGGGTATCCAAATAAGGCTGCATTTTCTTTAAAGCAACCCCATCAAAATTCTTTTTTGCCATGCTATTTAGGTTTTTGATGATCAGAACATCCACCGAATTTCTATTGATCTCCATTTCTGAAGCAATATAGAAAATCGTGTCTGAAATATCTGCCGTCAAATACCAACGATAATTAAATGAAAAAGTTGCTGTTCGTATGCCGAACCTTGGGCCATCATCATCTGTTGCTTCATGAACAACTGGTCCAATCGCATTAGTTCCTGGTAATAAGTCTTCATTTGGTCTTTCAGGAATTGGGACTTGCACATTAAACGAGTAAAAAGTAGTGACTGGTCCGTATGGATTGACTGGATCTTCTTCTTCGACAGTTGCTTTAACAGTGTAAGGATATGAGTTTCCTAATTTAAAACCGAGGATTGGCTTTTGATAAATACATTTGTTGTATTCTTGAACTCCCCCATCTGTGTTCTTTGCTTTTACACCACCTCGAATCGCTTTCTCGGATTCAACTTGTGAAGTAAATCTCAAGTCAGGGCCTATATTTCCTACTATTTCTGTATTGAGCCAACGAATAGTCAAGATGGGATTATTTTGAATTACTGGTCGAGATGAAGGCATGAGCTACTCCTGTGTCTCTTTTATGGATGTGTTCAAAAAAACACTTTTTCTCTCCCAAGATAACACTATGTTTGTTGAGCTGGCATTCAGAGTGAAAAAATTTGTTAAAAGCTAGGTACTCTTAGGCCGCCAGATTGCGTCACTGATTTTGCACACATCGATCATTTCGGGGACATCATGGACTCGTAAAATGTCAGCTCCGAAGGCGATCGCCCCCGCACAGGCTGCGGCAGTGCCCCACACTCGTTCTTTGGGATCTTTTTTATCCAGAATGTAACCAATAAAGCTTTTGCGAGAAGGTCCCACGAGTAAGGGATAGCCTAGATCTCGGAAAACTTGTTGATGGCGGATGAGGTCGTAATTTTGCATGGCAGTTTTCGCAAAGCCGATCCCCGGATCGAGAATGATGTGGGAGTTTTTAATGCCCAGTTGCTTGGCGGCTTGGATGCGTTCCTCAAAAAATGCTTTTAAATCTGTAATCAAATCTTCGTAATCGGTCAATGTCTGCATTGTTTCCGGCGTGCCACGGATATGCATCAAAATAATTGGCGCGTCGAGGGCTTTGGCAACGAATAACATCTGCTCATCAAAAGTTGCCCCAGAGATATCGTTAATGATGTCTGCTCCGACGGCGATCGCCTGTTTTGCCACTTCAGCGCGAGTCGTATCAATGGAAATCACTGTGTTAAATCTTTGCCGTAACGCTTGGATAACGGGCACTGTCCGGTTAATCTCTTCTGCCACAGAAATTTGCGCTGCACCGGGACGGGTGGATTGTCCACCAATATCGAGAATATCGACACCTGCTGCCACCATTTTTGCCGCTTGGCTGAGGGCAGAATCAACAGAATTAAATTGCCCACCATCACTGAAACTGTCTGGGGTAACGTTTAAAATTCCCATCACATAGGTGCGATCGCCCCATTGAAATTCCTGATTTCGTAAACGCAAATTTTCCATTTCTACCTTTTCGTTTTAGGTGGGGGCTTAACATGTTAAACCCCCACGTTATCTACAGTTCAACGATGACAGGCGTATGGTCGCTAGGCTTTTCCCAACCCCGAGGTTCGCGGTCAATCCAGCAATTTTTCGCCGCTTCGTAAGATTTTGGCGTGAGATAAATATGGTCAATGCGCCAACCCCGATTTGTATTAAATGCCCGCGTCCGATAATCCCACCAGCTAAATTGGTCTTCGTCTTGATTTACTTTGCGAAAGACATCGGCAAAATCGCCCAATGCTAAAACCTCCCGCAACGTTTCTTTTTCTGGGACAGAATACATAATGTGATTTTCTTTTTTCGGCGCGTAAATATCCCGTTCCTCTAGGGCAATATTAAAATCACCGCAAATCAACATTTCTCGCCCTTCTGCAAGGAGGGTTTTCACGTAGGTTTTGAGTACTTCAAACCAACCTAATTTATATTCATACTTTTCGCTGCCCACGGACGAGCCATTCGGTACGTAGAGATTTAGCACCCGCAAATCCCCAATGACCCCTGTGATGACGCGCTTTTGTTCGTCAAAATCTCCGGCAACATCTTCCCCCACAATCGGTGCAAAGCCCATTGACACATTTTCTAAGGGTTCTCGGCTAAATAAAGACACGCCATTGTAGGATTTTTGGCCTGAAACGTAGGTGTGATAGCCAATCTCTTCAAAGGGTTTGCGGGGAAAGTCTGGCTCGATAACTTTGGTTTCCTGTAGGCAGAGAATATCAATCTCGTTTTTCTGGAGCCAGTTAACGGCGTGCTCTTTACGGGAGCGAATCGAGTTGACGTTCCAAGTGGCAATTTGCATCGTTTCCGGAAAATGGGACAGGTGATTAATTTACCGCAATTTGCTTCACGGCAAAGGAGAACGTTGTTTTTCGATATGCCATCAGAACATTTAAGGGTTATTGGTGGTGGATGTTGTTTCTGTATCTACAAGGGCGATCGCCAAGTAGTTTTTGAGGATTTGGAAAACATCGCCGGTACGAAATGGTTTCGTCAGCACATCATCAAACCCCTGATGGAGAAAAGCTTGCGTATCTTTAATTTCTAGGCTGGCACTACAGGCAATAATCGTGACTTGATCGCCCTGGGGAGCTTGGCGAATGGTATGTGTTGCTTCTTTACCATTCATCACTGGCATTAATAAATCCATAAAAATCAAGTCTGGTTGCCATGCTTGCCACTGGGCGATCGCCTGTTGTCCATCCTTTGCTTCGGCAATTTGGAACTTGAAGGGGGTCAATAATCGTTTAAACAAGAGACGATTAATGGGACTATCATCAACAATGAGAATTTTGTATTGGGATTGGTCTGCTGCGGGGATTTGAGCTAATTTTTTCGATGGGGTGATCCTCCGGGACTCGACGATTGGTAAACGTAGACTAAAACTAAAGCTAGAACCCTTGCCCTCTGTGCTTTGTAGCAAAAGGTCGCTGCCCATCAACTGTAAAAATTGTTGGGAAATTGTGAGTCCTAGCCCTGTACCACCTGTGAGTTTGAGGCCAGATTCTGACTGTTGAAAGGGTTGAAATACATTCTTTTGGTCTTCTTTGGCAATGCCTGCTCCGGTGTCTGTGACGGTAAACTCTAGGGTGATTGTGTCGGGTTGGCGAGACAGCTCGGTGAGGGTTAATGCGATAAACCCTTGCCTTGTAAACTTGACGGCATTGCCTAGTAGGTTAAGTAAGACTTGTCTTGTTTTTTGGGGATCTAGTAGGACGAATTGGGGTAGATTGTCTGGTAATGTCAGCACAAAATCTAATTTTTTAGCCCTGGTCTGTGCTGAAAAAAGACTACTGAGGTCGTGGCATATTTCGTGTAAATTTGTCGGCTGGCGTTGTAGCTTCATCTCGCCCGCTTCAATCTTTGATAAATCTAAAATGGTGTTAATAAGATCTAGCAAATGTTCGCCACTGCGCTGCATGATGTCAAGGTTTTCTTGTTCTTCGGCATCAAGGTTTGGCGATCGCTGCAAAATTTGGATAAAGCCCAAAATCGCATTTAGTGGTGTCCGTAATTCGTGGTTCATTTGCGCAAGAAAGTGACTTTTTGCTTGGTTGGCAACTTCTGCTTTTTCCTTGGCTGCGGATAAGGCTGCGTTCGATTTGGCAAGGTCAGCAGTTCGTCGGTCGACGCGTGCTTCTAGGTCTGTAAATGCTGTTTTGAGTTGAGCTGCCATCTGGGCGATCGCCTCGGTAAGCTGACCCAACTCGTCCCGGCGATCGCTTTTGATTTCCTGTTGCCAATTACCATCCGCTAACCCCTGAGAAATTTTGTTTAGCCGTAAAATTGGCGCTAAAACCCAGCGGCTAGTCCATATTCCTAATGCCAAAGCGGTAATAAAGGCGACCGTACAGAGGAAAACTGTCTGACGAGCACTTTGATGGATCTGAGCCATAAAATCAGACTCAGGAATAACCACAACAATGAGCCAGTTCAGGCCGTAGGCATCACCATAGGGACTAACCTGTAGGAGCTGACGACTGTTATTTTGTTCGAATTCTAGATGAATGGAACTGCGGATTTCGTTTAGATCGACAAACTCATTTTGGAGAAATTCACTGGCACTACGAATGAGTTGGTTTTCACTATCCACACCGGCAATTCTTTCAATGGTCTGGTTGGTTTCTCGAAATGCAAGGGTCTCACCAGAGTTGGCAATTAATAAGCCATTACGATCCATGATGAATGTTTTGCCTGTTTTGCCGACCCTAATTTTGCGTAAAAACTCACTAATATCAAAAAGTGAAAAATCGACGGCAAAGACTCCTCTAAATTCTGGGGTGTAAACAGCTGTCACCGCTGGTAAAGCTAGATTTGGATATGGCGCGTGCCACACATAGGGTTCTCCCCACACCGGCTCCGTATGGGCGATCGCCGTTTGATACCAAGGACGCTCCAATAATTCATAGCCAGTGACAACATTCAGTAGTTCAAGGCGATCGCCCTTAACATTTGCCCGATAAGTTCTAAAAAAACGTCCCGGTGCTTCCGAGTTTGAATAACCAAGCGTAATATCATTACCTTCTCGTCCTGCCCCAATGAATTCCGGCGCTGGTGAACCAAAATAAATGTAAGTAGCCGCCTCAAATTGCTGGATTTGTCGCCAAAAGTTTTTTTCCATTTGCTCGACATTGCTTGGATCCAAAAGACCTAAACGTACCGAATCAGTATTGAGACGATTAATTTGGTGGGGAATATTTAGGTAGTTTTGTAATCGTTCTTCAATACGAAAAGTGATTTCTGAAGTTAATTGTGTCGATAATTCATTGACCGTCTTTTGCCCATTACGAAAGGATAACCAGCCGACCACTCCCACTGTCCCAACAATTTGAAGGACAAAAGGGGCGATGAGTACCGTGCGTAAAGGCAGCGATCGCCACAATTTTTGAGCGAAAAGTTGCAAAGTCAAAGCGGTAAAAAGAAAGAATTTAAATATTTAGTCGATAGAGCAAAAAGCTGCCCGACCTACTATCCATTAAGACATTTAAAACAAGCTAATCGGATCAGTAAGAAGTACTGCCTTTCTCGTACTTACGAGATCGCTTTCCTGCAAAAGTCGCTGTTAATTATGAAAAATGTATGGAGTTTGGTCAGTCTCGAACAAAGATACCGCTGATATCAACATCAACTATTTATCTAAACCTACGTGGACAAAACCTAGCTATATAAAGCCGCAACATATTCACCGTAGCCGTTGTAGGGGAGTGTTTCTTTGAGCTCCCAACCAAATTCACTGCTATTGCCAATGAATTTTTCCGTCGCCTGAGACCAGCGGGGGTGGGGCACATCTGGCTCAACATTCGCTTCAAACTTATATTCGTTCGAGTCAAGGGTATTCCAATAGGTCTTCGGTTGTTCAGCTAAAAACTCAATTTTGACAATGGACTTTGCCCCCTTAAAGCCATATTTCCACGGCACAACCATCCGGATAGGTGCGCCGTGTTGCTTCGGTAAATCATGACCATAAATACCCACCGCAAAGAAAGCTAAATCATTATTCATTTCTTCGATGGTCAGACCTTCTGTGTAGGGCCAAGGCAAGCTACCCAAATGAAAACTGGGGCCATAGGTGACATTTTCATCGTAATAGCTAGAGAAACTGACATATTTCGCGTTATTTTTCGGCTCCACAGCTTTAATCAGTTCACGCATCGGGAAACCAGTCCACGGCAACACCATTGACCAAGCTTCCACACACCGGAACCGATAGATTCTTTCCTCTAGGGGAAATTTCGTTTTGAGATCATCAATGTCGTAGGTTTGGGGATTATTGACTAAGCCACCAACTTCTACTTGCCACGGCTTTGTGGGTAAATTTTGGGCGTTCTGCCAAATGCCTTTTGTGCCGCCAAATTCGTAGAAATTATTGTACTGTCCCGCAAAGAGTTCCTTCGTGATGGGGCGATCGCCCACTTGAAATGCCGTGTTTTTTGTAGCGGGCAAATCCGGTAAATCTAGGGTCTTGCGGAGTTCGGCGTACTTATCATCTTTCGACTGACAACCCACTAAAGCTGTCCCAATCCCTGCCCCAATGACAGTTTGAATAAACTTGCGACGGTTCCAGTATGACCGTTCGGCGGTCACCATATTTTCAGAAATCGAGTAGGAAGGAGGGACTTTAAAGAGAACCATAGGGACTTTGTAACGGCTGTCGTCTAAGACTGTAACGCATTTCTAAGGTCAGGGTTTCCTCAAGGTTTGTAACATTCTTTTACAATTAGAAAGCACTATTCAGAGGGAAATGTTGTGAAGGTTTTTTTACAACTGGAACGGCAGACGCAAGTTAATTTGGCTTTTCTGTTTGCTGCGGCGTTGGGATTTTGGCTGAGCATGACCAGTCTGTTGCCCGTCTTGCCTGCCTATATCCAAGACCTCGGTGCCACGGATCAAGAGGTGGGCTTTGTGATGGGGTGTTTTGCCATTGGTCTGTTGCTTTCCCGTGCCCAGCTGGGAAAAATGGCCGATGAAAAAAGTCGTAAGTTGGTAATTCTCATTGGTGCGGCGGTGGTGGGCATTGCGCCTTGGGGTTATATTTTTCTTGATTCGATTCCTGAAATGATGGTGTGGCGAGCCTTTCATGGTCTTAGTATTGCGGCTTTTACCACGGGCTATAGTGCCTTGGTTGTTGATTTAGCGCCACTGGAAAATCGTGGTGAAGTTGTCAGCTATATGAGTTTGGCGATTCCCCTTGGGATGTCTATTGGGCCTGTGTTGGGGGGGTATATGCTTGGGACGGTCGGTTATCCGGTTATTTTTTCTGTTTCGGCGTTGTGTGGGATGGCGGCTTTTGTTTTTGCGAGTCAAACCCATGAAAAACCTAGAATGATTGAAGTTACGCCAGTATTAGGCGATCGCCCAACCTCTGAAATTCCATTAAAACCAAAAACCAACCGTCAATTTCGCGAATTGATGACCGACAAAAGTCTTTATATTCCGTCGTTAGTCATGCTCTTTATCGGCTTATTGTTTGGCACATTGGTGACTTTTTTGCCGCTATATATCCGTGAACTGGGCATCAATTTTAATACTGGTTTGTTTTATGGTGCTGCGGCTATTTCTAGTTTTTCCAGTCGGTTACTCATCGGCAAAGCGTCAGATCGTCTAGGGCGGGGCTTATTTATTAGTGGTAGTTTGCTGTGCTATGCCCTCGCGATGGTTTGTTTAACCCATGCCAATCGTCCGCCCCTGTTTATTATTGCTGGTGTTATTGAGGGGGTGGGTGCTGGAACGTTGATTCCGATGATGATTGCGTTGATGTCGGATCGCTCTTCGAGTAATGAACGGGGAAAGGTTTATTCGCTTTGTATTGGTGGTTTTGATGTGGGTATTGCGGCGGCTGGTTTTTTCCTCGGTACGGTCACCCAAACAGTCGGTTATCAAGGGGGGTTTGCGATCGCCGCGGGGTTGGCGTTGTTGGCTTTCTTGCTATTTTTGACCCAAGGCAACCAATACGTTAAGCCTTCTCTTAAATTCGCCATCGGTAAAACCGGCGATCGCTATGCCCAAAAGTTTGAAGGTTAGTTTTTAAGTATTAATCACTAATTTCTGAATGGAGAAAGGATAATCTTTTTGTTCAAGATTTAGATCTGATTCCCGCAGATCTTTAAACCAATATCTTTGGTCAGGATTCCAGCGAAATCGATGTGCTTTTGCTAAATGTTTATTGTCGAAAGAAACGTCGGCGATCGCCCTAATTTTTGCTTCCTTTGAGCGCTGAATCGCAGTTTTTAAAATACTGTCTAATTCACCTAATTCACTGACTCGATCAAACAATGCTGCAATCAATTGGCAATCCGTTAAAGCGCGATGGGCGCTACTCACACCAATGCCATAATTTAACGCTGTATTAATCAAAGAAGTTGGTTTTTCATTTCTCGACTACACAAAATCATCATAAGTACATAACCATGGCTTATTGACCTGCACTAAAAAGTTTCTGCCAAACCATTGTCGGTCAAATTGAGCATTATGAGCGACAAGGTAATCAGCCTGATCAATCCAGTTTTTTGTGAGTAAGATAAATGGAGTTATCCCTTGGGAATCAAGCTGTTGACTGGCCTGTGGACTAATTTTATTAATGTTTTCGGCGGGATTCTGCGTGACAGGAAAGAGAGTGGAAAATTGCTGTAGAGTACATGCTTCTTTGACGGAATATAAAATCGCCCCAAGTTCAATTACTTCGTCTTCTTTTGGATCGAGACCTGTTGTTTCTACATCAACAATGAGTAATAAGTCTGTCATTACTTTGATTTGTTCTAAAAAGACATTTTTGCAATGTTTATTTACCAAATTTTTGCCATCGATAATTAAAAACCTGCTAATTCTGGATCATCATTAATGACCTCTGGATTTTCAAGAATCTGTGGATCTTGATTAGGGCGGTAAATATGCACAGTTCGATTTTTCCGATCGATTAACCAGCCGAGCAAAACGCCATTTTCGATATATTCTTCCATCTTTTCCTTAAGCGATTTGAGCGTGTCACTTTTTGAGCGCAGTGCAATCACGAAGTCTGGATAAATTGGCGCAAATGAGGATTTTTCATCGTCTGTTAGGGCATTCCATCTTTCAGGCGAACCCATGAAGCATCCGGCGATCGCGTTGCACCGTTAGGTAATGTAAATCCTGCCCTAGAATCAAACCCTAAACCTGTGCCATCTTTCTCCGCCCATATTCCAAGTTGAACTGCAAGGTTAAAATTACGATTCCCTGTATCAGAAAAAGCTGGCGGCATCACAATCACTTCTCCTGTAGCGGTATGTTCAATGCGGAGGTCACGGTTCGCTAGGCAAAATTCGTAAAATTCTTCGCGACTCATGGGCTGTGCTCTGGGAAAGACCACACTCCAACCGGAAGTTTCTCCTTGAATCAGTAGATTTGCCGTCATAGTCTGAAATGCTCGACTGTTGCTGATTCTCATTGTAACGATGGTTTTTCTGCCATAAAAAAGCGACCCGAAACTAATCTTTGGATCGCGATAAAAAATAAATTGAAATGCTGGACTTACACTGCGCCGAGTAGTAAAGCCAGAAGCGCTTTTTGGGCGTGCATTCGATTTTCTGCCTGATCCCAAATGCGGGACTGCTTGCCTTCCATCACTTCATCGGTAATTTCTTCGCCACGGTGTGCCGGGAGACAGTGGAGGGCGATCGCCTCTTTATCTGCTACAGCCATGAGGTCGCTGTTGAGTTGGTAGGGTTGGAAAATCGGAATGCGGGTATTGGCCAAATCCTCCTGACCCATACTTGCCCAAACGTCAGTGTAGATTGCGTGGGCATTTTCACAAGCTTCTTTTGGATCGTTGGTAATGAGAATATGGGAGCGATCGCCCGCAATTTCTTTTGCCTGCGCCACAATCTCCAGACTCGGTTCATAATCCTTGGGTGTGGCAATGTGAACATTCATCCCCACTAAAGCACCACCGAGCAAAATCGAATGGGCAACATTATTACCATCACCCACATAGGTCATGGTTAAACCGTCCAGCTTACCGAAGGTTTCCTGCATGGTTTGGAGATCCGCCAACATCTGACAGGGGTGCTCTAAATCGGTGAGGGCATTAATAATCGGAATCGTGGCATAGTCGGCAATTTCTTCGAGATCCTGCTGGTCAAAGGTACGAATCGCCAAAATATCAAGGTAACGGTCAAGGACGCGGGCGGTATCTTTGAGAGGTTCACCGCGACCGACTTGGGTGCGACTGGGATTGAGGTCGATCACATTGCCACCCAGTTCGTACATCGCCACAGAGAAAGATACACGGGTGCGGGTAGAGGCTTTATAGAAAAGTAAACCAAGGGTTTTCGGGCAGTTAGGTTTGATTTTGCCCGCTTTGAGATCGGCTGCGAGATTGAGCACCTCCATCATTTCTGTGGCACTCAAATCCGCAATGCTCAGCAAATCCCGACCTTTTAGTGAACTCATACCTAATCTATTCCTGTGTGACGAAAAAAATATTATAAGCTGCTGGTTTTGCCAACTAGCGCCGAAATCCGCCATTAATGACCCAAGTCAAGAAATTTTGATAGGGAATTTCATCCCATTACGATTTTTTAACTGTCCACCGTTACGGGAGATATGCCCCAGAAACTTTTACAGTAGGATGAAAGCCACGATTATGGCCTTGTTTCTTTTCTGTATGAGTATTTGTCATGAGTAACTCCGCCTACGCTAATATCCAGTCCCTCTCAGAAATTTGGGCGATCGCCGCCGAGATGTATGGCGATGTTTTAGCGCTCTACGATCCCCACAGTGAGCCGGAAATGAAAGTGACCTACACTCAGCTATGGCAACAGATCCAGCAGTTTGGAGCGGGGTTGCAAGCCCTCGGCATCCAGCCCGGCGAAAAGGTCGCCCTCATTGCCGATAACAGTCTCCGTTGGTTTATTGCAGACCAAGGCACGATCGCCACAGGTGCAGTCAATGCGGTGCGCTCATCCCAAGCGGAGAAAACGGAGCTGCTCTACATTTACGAAGATAGTGAAAGTCAATTTTTAATTGCGGAAAATCTAGAAACTTTTCAACGCTTCGAACCGGAAATCTCTGGCCTACAACCCAAAGCCATAATTTTACTTTCCGATGAAGATATTCCCGACAGTCCCCTGACTGTGCTCAACTTTTCGCAGCTGATGGCTTTAGGTAACGGTAAAGAACTCACGATGCCACGGCGATCGCCCAGCGATTTAATGACATTAATCTATACCTCCGGCACAACGGGCAAACCAAAGGGTGTCATGCTTTCCCATGGCAATTTGCTATATCAAGTGCAAAATCTTGACGCAGTTATGCTGCCTAACCCCGGAGACAAGGTGCTGAGTATTCTCCCCACATGGCATTCCTACGAACGCACCGCCGAATATTATTTGCTCTCGAAGGGCTGTACCCAGATTTACACCAGCATTCGCCATATCAAAAAAGACCTCAAAACCTACAAACCAGCTTTCATGGTGGCAGTACCCCGTATTTGGGAATCGATCTATGAAGGAGTGCAAAAAAATTTCCGCGAGCAGCCCGCTAATAAGCAAAAACTGGTGAATTTTTTCATTGCCCTCTCCAGCCAGTACGTCCTCGCCAACCGCATTGCCAAGAATCTCAGCCTCGAACACCTCTATGTTTCTAGTGGCACAAGATTAATTAATAAGTTGAAGGCGATCGCCCTACTCCCTTTACACCTCCTCGGCGAAAAACTCGTTTACAACAAAATCCGTGAAGCAACAGGCGGCAAAATTCGTTACGTCATTAGCGGCGGCGGTTCCCTCGCCCAACACATCGATACCTTCTTTGAAATGGTGGGTATCAATATTCTCGTTGGCTACGGCCTAACCGAAACCTCCCCCGTGACCAATGCCCGTCGTCCTGAACGCAATGTGCGCGGCAGTTCTGGTCCTGCTTTGCCCGGTACAGAAGTCCGGATTGTCGATCTTGAAACCCGCCAAAACTTACCTCAGGGTGAAAAAGGACTGGTATTGCTCAAGGGTCCTCAAATTATGCAGGGTTACTACCGCAAACCTGAAGCGACAGCCAAAGCCATCGACAAAGACGGCTGGTTTGACAGTGGTGATATCGGTTGGCTCACACCCCAAGGTGATCTGGTTTTAACCGGGCGCGCTAAAGATACCATCGTACTCAGTAATGGCGAAAATATTGAGCCGCAGCCCATTGAAGATGCCTGTGCCCGTAGTGCTTACATCGATCAAATTATGCTGGTGGGTCAAGATCAAAAATCCCTCGGTGCACTGATTGTCCCCAACCTTGAAGCCCTCGAAAAATGGATTACAGACAATAGCTTGGGTTTGACTCTGCCTGATCCCGCGACAGCTCCGGAAGCCTTACACCAAACTGATTTATACAGCAAAGCAGTGGTGAAATTATTTAAAGATGAAATTACCCGCGAAGTAAAAAATCGCCCCGGCTACCGCCCGGATGATCGCATTACAAATTTTGCGCTAATCCTTGAGCCTTTCTCCATGGAAAATGGCCTTCTGACCCAGACGCTAAAGATGAAACGCCCCATTGTTACTCAGAAGTATCAAGGTCTAATTGACGAGCTTTATGCATAAGTCACTGGTCTCTTAGAGTACTCCCCAAAAATATTCATCCGGTAAATCCAGTAATTGTAGGGTGTGTTAGACGGCTGTGATATGCAAGACAAAACCATAATGTATCTATCCGTCGTAACGCATCTGAAGTTGTGATTAGCTAAGTAAACCGTGCGTTACGCTTCGCTAACACACCCTACTATAAAGAGAATATTTATTTGTTTGCTGCACCCTTAGTCGGGATTTGGGCGATCGCCGGGCGTAGATCTTTACAGAAGCTAAATGAATAAATTGCTTGGCAATGGGACATTGATGCTAACCTGAAAATGTTTTGCGTGTTGATTAGCGTAATAGAAACAGAAATTTTATAAACCCTAGGACAATTCAAATGGACGAAAATCAAGATCTTTCTGTGACCCTAAAGCGGCCAATAAACCTCAAAGTTATTGTCACTCCCCGGTGGAAGCAGGAAGTACAACAGCAACTTCAGGGGCAAATTACCAACCTTGATTCTCAGCTTGAGCAAATTGATGTTCAGGGTAATCGCACGATTAATGAGCTTAAACAGCAAAGCATTAGCCCGATTCCTCCCCAAGTGACCCAGCAGATTGATAATATTCAAATGCAGGTAAACAAGAAAAAAAGCGAAATTTTAGAGAAGAAAAATCAAGCCCTCCAGCAGCTCCAACAAGTCCAAACCCTTGAGCTTGAGCAAGAGTTTTTCCAGGGTCAAATGGAAAGTTTCTTTGAGATTAAGAAAGGCGACAATTTGGTTAAAAAGCTCAATGTTGAAATCATTGTTCGCGACGGCATCGTTGAAGAAATTCGTGGTTCGATGTAATTTTGGTGATATGTCGTTTTGATATGTAATTTTAAGTTGCATTTATAGACCAACAAAACAGAATTGAAAATCTCCCTGATACTATTTTGTATTGGGGATTTTTATTAGTCGAGAATACAATATGAAAATAGGTATTGTTGGTCTGGGGTTAATTGGTGGATCGTTGGCGATCGCCTTTAAAGAAGCAGGCTTAGAAATTGTTGCCACATCCCGAAAAGCCGCCACTTGCCAAACGGCTTTAAACCGCAAGATTGTTGACCATGCCAGCACTGATGCCAGTATTTTAAAAACTGCTGATGTTGTGTTTTTGTGCACCCCAATGGACTATGTGATTGATTCAGCAAAAGCTGTGATCCCCCATTTAAAACCAGATGCCGTTTTGACGGATGTTGCTTCGGTAAAAGGAACAATGGTTGCGGCGATCGCCCCCCTCTGGAAAAATTTTGTGGGGGGTCATCCGATGGCAGGCACAGCAAAACAAGGCATTGATGCCGTCATAGCCGGTTTATTCATTGATGCCCCCTACGTGTTAACGCCGACAGAAACGACACCGCCCATAGCGATTGAGACCCTAAAGAAACTAATTAAAATCCTCAATAGCCGCTATTATTCCTGTTCTCCAGAAGTGCATGATCAGTCTGTGGCATGGATATCCCATCTTCCCGTGTTTGTCAGTGCTAGTCTCATTGCAGCTTGTTTGGGTGAAGATGATCCCGCAATTCTGAAAATGTCGAAATCCCTTGCTAGCTCAGGCTTTCGAGATACCAGTCGTGTTGGTGGTGGCAATCCAGAATTGGGACTCATGATGGCAAAACAAAATAAAGAAGCGCTACGGCGATCGCTGGATACCTATCGTGATCAGCTCGACGAAATCATCCAGCAAATTGATACTAATCAATGGGAAAAAATTGAGGTACTCCTCCAGAAAAACCACCAGCAACGGGACAGCTTTTTATCGCGATGATCATAGCTTTTGGGTCAATTTGTAAAATGATTAATCGCCATATTTATGCTCGTTATTTATGCTCGCTTCGAGCCACTCTTAACCAGAGCTCAGGTTAACCAGAGTGTGTAATAGCGGCATAGTGGACAGCCGAGAAGGTGGTGGGGAGAAGATCTCCTCAGCTCATAGGTGTGGACAAGAATGTTGTGAGAATAATATCAATATTCCCTGTGTCTCCTTGTCTCAAAGAATTTTAGACACAATTTTTAAGCAAAACTGACGTTTCTTTGGAATGATTAATGTCCTTCTTTGGGGATGCTGCTCGGAGAGCAGAAGAGCTTTCGATGAGTTGCGCAACTTACGGAAAATCCCCTCCTCACTTTTTTTCAAAAAAGGGTAACATTAATCCCTATTCCAAGCCATAGCAAAGGCTAGTAAAATTAGCACAAAAATCTTAGGATTCAAAAATCTGAATTTTTTTAAACATTGTCATTTACTGCGCTAAAATGCCGTAAACTCTTGAATTTATCATCCTAAACTTATTGGCTTTGACAATAAAAGAAGATGTTTTCTTAAGGTTTAAAAGCAAAGACCAATATGCTGTAAAAAATAATAAAAAAGAGAACTAGATTTTGTCTAGAGTTCTCCCTTAATATGATTAAGATTTAGCTGATTTCTAGCGGACATACCACCAATAAGTACCCATTGGAATAGCTGTTGCTAATACTAATAAAACAATTAACCAAATAGTCGAACTTGTTGTTTTTGTATCTTCAGCTTTGGTAAAAGTACTTTCGATATTAATCTCGGCAATTTGTGGGGGACCCGGATCTGCTTCACCGGCAAAGATTGCGCTAACACGTTCTTCTGCCTCTAGGAGTGCTTGATTGTAGGCACTTTTTCGTAATGGATAGCCGACGGTTTTTTCTGTGATGCTTTTAATTGTTTCTTCTGGGAACTTTTCTTTTAGGTTCTCGCCAAGGGCGATCGCCACATTATTAGTTAAAACATCAACAGCTATCACCATTTCATCAGAGCCATCTGCTGCTGTGGGGAACCATTTTGCAAAGACTTTCTCTGCAAACTCTTCGATGGTTTGGCCATAGTCAAGGCGACGGATAGCAACAAAATGCAGACCCTTACCCGTTTTCTCTGCCAGTGTTTCTAGCTCTCGATTGAGACGACCATCGTTAGCGCGACTAATGGCTTCGGCCTGATCCACTAACCAAATAGGTTGATCCGGAGTCGAATAGGGAACGTCATAGACCCCTGTTGCTTGGGCGGGCAGTACAAATCCACCGAAAACTAGCACCACCGATACTAGCCATAGACCCAGCTTTTGCCACCTACTTATGGTTTTAGTTTGCATCATCATAATGACTGTGTTTATCTCTTAAATTTATTGCGGCAGTTGCCGTCCCTCAGGAAAAGCCTGAGGCGATCGCCCGCCATACAGTCCCTGATTATCAGAACTATATTTTTCTAAAGTATAAAAAATAATTACCAATGATGATCCCCTTCGAGGCGAATTCCCATAAAAAAAAGCCCAGTAACAACATACTAGGCTCGATAAAACAGCAAACTCAATAAAGAAAATACAAACTCAAAGGGATTATGATCCAAAAGTCAAAACCAGTGACAGGAAAGCTAAGTCGCCGATTTTAACACCGTAAACTACACATAATTTACGAAGACCAAACACCACCAGCGATTTGTACTAGAGGCTCAACAAAGGGTGTGCCGCAAAGGAAATAAGCAAAGAACGCACCACCACAACCGCCAAGCAGGAAGCTGCTCGCAAATTCGCTCCAGCCAGCGTCAGTACCAAGATCCTCCGGAGGATTTGGGGTTGTTAACGTTGCCGTCGGTGTGCTGACACCAGCCGCGCCATAAAGGGACAAAGCCACAGTCAAAATCGAAACGAGACCTACTGCTGCCAATAAACCAGCTAAAGCGGCGTAGTCGCTGTCGCGTAGGGGGCCAAGTACAGCAAAGGGGCCATAAACAAAAAAGCCATGGGCCATACCGATCTCTAAGCCACGACGTTGGGCGGAAAGACCTTTGCGGTAAGCCGGCAGATTATTGATGAAAGCTTTACTAAAAGCAGAAGCATTGACGGGGGTGGCGAGATTGCCCACTTGGGGATCGCCACCATGTGTAATAACATCCATTGAACGATTAAGCTCCTCTCAAAACAAACTTTAAAAAGGGTAAGGAAATGAATACTTGTAAGGGATTATAAGAGATATTGCGGGGATTCTAGGCTTTCTTAGTAAATGGCAACATTCGGTTGATTTAGGGCGTTTCTCAACATCTTTTGTAAAGAATCGTAATGTCTGCTGTATCTCGAAGCATCCTACAGTACCATCCAAAAGTATCTTGATATCCACTTATATAAATAAGGTAATTTTGATATGACTGGAGCATATGCCGCTTCTTTTTTGCCCGCTATGTTAGTTCCGATGATGGCTGTTCTCAACTTTGTTGTCTTGGGTCTTTTATTCACTTACATTGAGTCGGAAGCTTAGGAATTTATGCCATAGTATTTCCTGAAAAAGTGAAATTTTAAAGTCGCTTTTGATTTGATTTTCCATGTGTCCCTGTCATATTTGCCTTTTGGTGATGTGCAGGGATTATTTTTATCTGAATTACGGCGATCGCCGAGGCCTCTAAACATTGATCAATTTATACTTATTTCGCCACGGTATTGCTGCAGAGCGCTCTGACAAAATCCATGATGCAGAACGACCCTTAATCCCGAAAGGGCAAAGGCGTACAAGGCTTGTCGCTCGGCGACTACAGCAGATTGGCTTGCGTTTTGATGTTATTATGACGAGTCCTTTTCTGCGGGCTCAACAAACGGCGGACATTCTCCATGAGGAAGGGTTGGGGGATCTCCCGATCCCGTTGCCACCTTTAGCACCGACGGGGGAGTTTGCCAGGGGGATGGCATGGTTACAGGATTGGCAGCAGAATCATACGACGGAGAGCAATGTTGTGTTTGTGGGCCATCAACCCAATCTTGGACATTGGGCAGAACAGTTGCTCTGGGGAAAAGTCGGCGATCGCCTCATCGTCAAAAAAGCAGGCATCATTGGTATTAAGCTGGGCAACCTCAGTCATTCAGAAACAAATAACGAACTCTTTTTACTCACCTCGCCAAAATGGCTACCGTAATAAGCCACGTGATAGGCTAGTTTAGCCACGGGCACTGAGAAGTCAGCCTTAAAACTACACATTATTAGAAGACCAAGTAAAGGTATCGCATATGACCACTGGTTGTGAATTTAAACCCGGTTTGGAAGGAATTCCTGCCGCCCAATCCAGTATCAGTTTCGTTGACGGTAAACAGGGTATCCTCGAATATCGCGGTATTCCGATTCAAGAACTAGCTAAGAAAAGCTCTTTTTTAGAAGTTGCCTATCTCCTCATTTGGGGCAAGCTACCGACCTATAACGAGCTAGAAGACTTTAAAAACGATATTCTTTACCATCGCCGCATTAAATACCGCATTCGGGACATGATGAAATGTTTCCCAGACACTTGTCACCCAATGGATGCGTTGCAAACTTCAGCAGCTGCGTTGGGGCTATTTTATTCGAGGCGTGCCCTCGATGACCCTGAATATATTCGCCATGCTGTGATTCGCTTGTTGGCAAAGATTCCGACAATGATCGCGGCGTTTAACTTGATGCGGAAGGGCAATGACGCTGTTCAACCCAACGATAGCTTGGATTATGCGGCAAATTTTCTCTATATGATGACGGAGAGGCGACCCTATGATCTGCAAGCGCAGATTTTTGATACTTGCCTAACTCTTCACGCTGAGCACACCATTAACGCGTCTACTTTTTCCGCGATGGTGACGGCTTCGACTTTAACAGATCCCTATGCAGTAGTGGCATCGGCGGTGGGGACTTTAGCTGGGCCACTGCACGGTGGAGCCAATGAAGAAGTGTTGTTGATGCTGGAAGAAATTGGTTCTGTCGATAATGTTCAAGCCTACGTCGATAAGTGTGTCGAAAATAAGCAAAAAATTATGGGCTTCGGTCACCGCGTTTATAAGGTAAAAGACCCCCGCGCTGTGATTTTGCAAGGTTTGGCGGAGCAACTATTTGAGGTTGAGGGAGAAGATCCTTACTATAAGGTTGCCCTTGAGCTAGAAAAGGTTGTTGAGGATAAATATGGCCATAAGGGAATTTATGCCAATGTCGATTTTTATTCTGGGTTGGTGTACCGCAAGCTTGGCATTCCTAGTGATTTGTTTACGCCTTTGTTTGCGATCGCCCGGGTGGCTGGTTGGCTAGCCCACTGGAAGGAGCAGCTTGGTGTAAACCGAATTTTCCGTCCGACCCAGCAATACACTGGGCTCCATGGTCAGCCTTATATTCCCCTAGAGGAACGGGTTTAGGTGATGGGTAAGTTGTTTGCGGCAGTTTTGGGGTGGGCGATCGCCCTAGGGGTTTGTGTGGGTCTTTGGGGCTGTGCTAATACTGTCGCGCCAGAGGCTATAACCCTTGCCATTGAACCCAACCAAGACTGGACGACGGTGCAGTATGGGGGCCTTCAGCTCGACATCCCTCCTAATTTTGTTGCGGGTCAACCGGGTCTGGAATTAAAGGCACTGCAGGCTAGTTTGGTGGCTGCTGGTTTTGAAAATCGTACAGGTTGGCTCGCCCAAAATGCCGAAGAGATTGCGTTACTGGCGTTTGAGGCAACGGGTGATCAACTGACGGCCATTAATGTGATTCAGGTTGGGCGATCGCCTGACGAAACATTAGAAAATTATGTCGCGAAACAGGTGACTCAGCTAGAGGCCGCAGGGATTACTGTTGAATTACTGGCAATTGAAACTGATACGTCGGTGGGTGCTCTAAAACTCCAGACAGAAAATCAAGAACAATTGATTTACGTTTACCCCGGTGCGGAAGAATTTTGGGTTGTCACCTATAGTGGTGAGCATGGGCAACTGGCGGCAACGACCATTGAACGCAGTCGTCGTAGCGTTGAGATTCTTACCGAAGCGGAATAAATCGTGAAACTGGATCAAGTGATCATTGCCTATAAAGCGGGCAATAACTTCGCAAAAAAATGGGCACAGCGTTGTGCAGAAGAGCTAGAAGCCCTGGACTGTAAAGTACTGATGGGGCCTAGTGGGTTTAAGGATAATCCCTATCCTGTCTTTCTTGCTTCGGCGACAGAACCCATTGATCTGGCCATTGTCTTGGGAGGTGATGGTACGGTGCTAGCGGCGGCGCGACATTTATCTGTTGAAAATATTCCCATTTTGGCGGTGAATGTCGGCGGGCATTTAGGTTTTTTGACGGAACCGATTGAGCAGATCCAAGAGAGCCAAAAGTTATGGCAGCGCTTGAAAAATGATGTTTATGCTGTTGAAAAACGGATGATGCTAGAAGCGTCTATCTGTGAAGGCGATCGCCTCAACCCTGACATTGTCAGTGACCAACATTTTGCCCTCAATGAAATGTGTGTTAAACCCGCGGCTGTAGACCGGATGCCGACGGCGATTTTTGAGATGGAAGCCGATCATATGATCGTCGATCAATACCATGGTGATGGTTTGTTGGTTGCCACTTCAACCGGATCAACTTGCTATACAGCCTCAGCCAATGGCCCCATTATGCATCCCGGACTAGAGGCGATCGCCGTCACTCCCATTTGTCCCCTGAGTCTTTCTAGTCGTCCCATTGTCTTACCCGCTGGGACGAGTGTCGATATTTGGCCGCTGGGAGACTACGAACTAAAAAATAAGCTTTGGGTAGACTGTGCCCTCGGCACCTCCATTTGGCCGGGACAGTGGGTGAATGTCCGTAAAGCCCGTTGTTATTGCAAATTTATTATGCTGCGCGAGAGTTATTCCTTTTACAAAACTATCCGCGAAAAACTCCAGTGGCAAGGCTCCCGCATTCCCTACAACAATAATCATAATTAACCCAAGGTGTTGCCAGAGAAGATGACAAAAACTTTCAGCAAAACCTCCCCGCAAGTCGATAAAATCGGCAACATGGGAAAAAAATGGTTATGGCTAATTTATCTTTGCTCCATTGTCGCCGCAATTTGGGGGATGTCTGGCTTGATGTCAGCATTTTTTGCGGAAAAATTTTGGTTTGACGAAATCGGCTACCAATCTGTTTTCATTAAGCAGGTTTTTACCCGTTTGGGGCTGTGGAGCCTAGGATTTATTGGTTCTTTGGTCTTCATCTGGGTCAATTATCGAGTGGTTGATCGCCAAGATTGGAAAGAACGCCCCGATCAGTCGGGGGAAGATCGCCGCGCTAATGTCCCTCGTCAACCACTGAGATGGTGGCAAAAGATCCTGCCGCAACCGATTCCCTATCACACAAAAATTCCTGAGTCTCCGGCCATTGGCTTCCGTTGGTTGTTGTTGCTCATGCTGGGTTTTGGGCTGTTAATTATTTTAATTTTGTTCCATTATGGTTCGGTTGTCTGGGACACAAGACAGCTTGATTTAAGCTTGCCACTGATTACGCCTGCTTTGCCTGATCCCTTTGCCTTGCGTTCTGTTCGTTCTGTGGTGACGATGCTGGAACAACAACTGTGGCGTATTGGTATTGCTGTTGTTTTATTTGCGTTGGTACTGTGGCGACGGTGGTTTGTTCTGCGGGCGATCGCCGTGATGCTGAGCCTGTGTTTTGGCATGGTATTGGCCAACAATTGGGTGCGGGTGTTGCAGGGGTGGTACGCGACTCCCTTTGCCCAGGTCGATCCGCTTTATGGCAAGGATGTGGGTTTTTATGTATTTAATCTGCCCCTGTGGCAAATCCTTGATTTTTGGTTTGAAGGTCTCTTTCTCTACAGTTTGGTGAGTGTGACCCTCAGTTATTTATTGTCTGGGGATAGTTTTTCCCAGGGGAAATTCCCCGGTTTTAGTCCAGCTCAGCTGCGCCATCTCAATTTACTCACAGGCCTATTATTTCTGGCGGTTGCGGGTCGCCACTGGCTGGTACGTTATGAGTTGCTCTACTCCAAGCTAGGGGTGGTCTATGGTGCTAGTTATACCAATATCACTGTTGATCAGCATGTTGAAACGACTTTAACGCTAATGGCGGTGGCGATCGCCGCGTGGTGTTTGGTGCAATTTTGGCGCTACCCCTACCGCCGTACTGTGTCCATTCGCCGCCAGCAACCCCAAGTTTTAAAAGGCGTTGTCCTCTACATTAGCGTGATGGTCGCGGGGGTCATGCTACAGACCGCAAGCCAACAGCTCATTGTGCAACCGAATGAATTGGCGCGGGAAGAACCTTTCCTCAGACACAGCATTGAATACACCCGTAATGCCTTTGGACTCAATGCCATCGAATCAAAAGTCTTTAACCCAGAAGGTCAACTAACTGCTGCCGACATTGAAAATAACCCCCTAACCATCGACAATATTCGCCTCTGGGATAGTCGGCCAGTTTTACAAACAAATCGTCAGCTCCAGCAAATTCGTTTGTATTATCGCTTTTCTGATGCGGATATTGATCGCTATTCCTTGCAATTACAGCCCGATGTCCCCGCTGCCAAAGAACAAGTGATTATGGCACCGCGGGAACTAGATTATGAAGCTGTCCCCGAACAGGCAAAAACTTGGGTGAACGAGCATTTGGTTTACACCCATGGCTACGGTTTTACCTTAAGTCCGGTCAACAAAGCCGAGCGGACGGGCTTGCCAAAATATTATGTCCAAGATATTGGCGTGGGCGAAGAAGCAGAAGAAGGCAATTTAACGACTTTAACGCCGGAAATTCGTGAGTCAATTCCCATTGGGCAGCCCCGCATTTACTATGGCGAACTGACGAATACCTATGTCATGACCTCCACGAAGGTGCAAGAGTTAGATTATCCTAGCGGCGAAGATAATCGCTACAACACCTACGATGGCAAAGGCGGCATTGCGTTTGGCAATCCATTTAAGCGTCTTTTATTTGCCCGTTACCTAGGAGATTGGCGGATTTTATTTTCCAATGATCTAATTTCTGATACGAAGTTGCTCATGCGTCGCAATATTAATGAGCGGGTTCGGGCGATCGCCCCATTTTTATACTTTGACCGTGACCCTTACCTCGTTGCAGCCGACGTTGGGGAAACTAATGAACTCGGCGATAAAAATTATTTGTATTGGATTTTAGATGCCTACACCACGAGCGATCACTACCCCTATTCCGATCCGGGGGAGAACCGATTTAACTACATTCGCAACTCCGTCAAAGTTGTCATTAATGCCTATAACGGCAACGTCACTTTCTATATCGCCGATGAAAATGATCCGATGATTCGCACTTGGCAAAAGGCATTTCCCAATCTATACCGTTCCTTTGCCGACATGCCAGATGTCTTACGTGAGCATCTCCGCTATCCAACGGATTTATTTAGTGTGCAATCGGAAAGATTATTGAGCTATCACATGCTCGACCCACAGGTTTTTTATAACCGTGAAGATCAATGGGAAATTCCCAAGGAAACTTACGCTAACGAGTCTCAGGCGATCGCCCCCTATTACCTCATCATGCGATTACCCACCGCCGAGTCCGAAGAATTTATCCTCTTGCATCCCTACACTCCTACCAGTCGTCCAAATTTAATTGCATGGTTAGCAGGGCGTTCCGATGGCGACCAATATGGCAAATTATTACTCTACCAATTCCCCAAACAAAAACTAATTTATGGCCCAGATCAAATCGAAGCATTAATTAAACAAGACCCCATTATTTCCCAACAAATATCCCTTTGGGATCGTGAAGGTTCGCGGGCAGTCCAAGGAAATTTACTCGTTATTCCCATTGAACAATCACTACTTTATGTCGAGCCTTTGTACCTAGAAGCTGACGAAAATAGTGTGCCAACTTTAGCGCGGGTTATTGTTGTTTATGACAATCAAATTGTGATGGAAAAGACTCTCCAAGAAGCCCTTGATGTAATTTTTAGAGGGGCAGAATATGAAATCCCTAGTACAACAATTCCATCAATAATTGATCCGACTATTCTTTAAAAGAACTACTCTTGAAATCCTCAAATGTTTTAATTCCACTGAATTTAAACAAATAGACTAAGCGTTTTCTACTAAAAACCGGATCACTGACAACTACTTTAATAAGATCATAAAACCGAGCAATATCAGGATCCTGGATTACATTTACACCAGATGCAATCGACTCAGCATACCCTTCAGGAACACGACGTTTTATATGCCCAATTCGCCAACCAAATCGATTACCATCTGTGCTGTCAATTGACGTATCAATGGGAAGACGAGCTAGAAGAGGATCTGTCAATCCACAGGGATCAATCCAATGGGTATTTGGCTTACTAGATAGAGCATGATTACCCAACAAACCACATCTTATCTGAACATCATCAATCACATTAGGTTCTGTATCCCGCCGCCAATTTGTTACATCTGGGTAATCACGATTTGGAGCTAATAGGCCAAAAGAGAAGGCAGCATTCCCATCTCTGCCATAATAAAAAGCCTGCTCATTATTAATGCCATGGGCATGAATAACACGACTTGATGGCAAACTAATAGAAATAATATTTGCACAACTAAAATAAGCCACCATCACTACTGCAATGAGACTTTTTCTATTAAGCCTTACAAACAAATCACTCAATAGAAATACACTAATATAAAGTGGTATAGCGAAATAGCGGCCAGACATAAAATCACCGCCAATATTGACAATATATAGGCAGTAAAGAATCACGCCAGTCGCAACACTTTTTCTCGTATTATCCTTAAGGAAAAAGATTGTATAAATTGTCGCCGTTACGATCGTTGCCAAAGTAAAAGAATCATAAAGGCTACTGTCATACACATAGAGAAGACCCTGATAAAGGTACTGGATTTTAGGGATATTGGTGCTCAGTTTAGCAAAATAAGTATTTGGGAAGACTGTACCGTAATAGATTAGGGAAAAAAGCAACCAAGAAAATGCTGGTATTCCACCGACTAAAATACCAAGTAAGGATTTTTTTACGCTTTTTGTCTGAAAACAAAGCAGGCTTACAATGGGAGCTAAAATCACGGCATAGTCCATGCGACAAAG
Organism: [Limnothrix rosea] IAM M-220; assembly: GCF_001904615.1. Lineage (NCBI taxonomy): Bacteria > Bacillati > Cyanobacteriota > Cyanophyceae > Chroococcales > Geminocystaceae > Picosynechococcus > [Limnothrix rosea] IAM M-220. The sequence continues at coordinate 13,542 of NZ_MRBY01000002.1, read as the reverse complement.
AAAGATCAAGCTGCCAATGAAAACGGCTCTGGTAAGACGTATTTCTGGAGTGCTGGACTTTTCTAAAAGTAACAGCATTAGTATGCCAAACAGCAGGAAAGATAGTGGGTTTTCTAATCCTGATGTACTGTAGTCAATGAAAGCTTTCGATGCTATGAGACTCAGTCCTGCTATGGATATTGAATAAATGCTTTTTCGAGAGACATACAACGCAATTCCATAGGCAGCTAGTGCAAATACCATGCTGATGAAAAGGGTTGTAAAAAAAACTTCCCCTGTGATAAATGAAACGAGGGAGAGTAGTAGCATCCATATTGGATGTGTATAACTTTGGGCTCTTTCTCCAATATTGAAAACAAGGCCATATCCATGGGTGAAGTTTAAAACGCTGCGCAGTGTAATCATAGAGTCGTCACACAACCAAGCTGTTTTTATGAGTAAACTACTAAATATTAGAGTTAATAGAAATGAAATATTTAGTGGTTTTAAGTTTGAAAAAAAGTTCGCGGAAATTCTCTTTAAATCAATTTTATTTGTTGTTTTTCTGATGTTTGTCATACTACTGTGCCGTTTTTATATTGGTTAAGTAATCATGAATTATTTAGGTTTATCTTTAAAGGTTTTTTATAGATATTTCCTGGGTTTGATCAAGAATAGTTGATGTTTTTAGGTTGTCAGTTGATCAGGGTTTAGGCAATTTTTGGGGTCTTTGAAATAGCTGACATTTGTTGGCATGATTGGGAAAAGAGATTTTAGTTGGTATTTCGTTTAGGGAAATAGGTGAGTAGCTTAGGAGACTTATAATAGTAATTGTGCTCGTTATTTAAGGATATTACTAGGTCGAATGTTATGCGGGAAACGATCGCCGTCATTTTCGATTTTGATGATACTTTAGCACCGGATAGTACTTCGGGTTTGCTACAAAAGTTAGGAGTCGATGTTGAAATATTTTGGCGTGATGAGGTGGAGCCTCTAATTCGAGATGATTGGGATCCTGTACCGGCATATCTCGTTAAAATGATTCAGAAATCTCGCAGTGGTGAAGTGGAAACGATTACTCAACAAATGCTGGAAGATTGGGGACAAAGATTGCCGTTGCATGTTGGTGTGACTTCGATTTTTCAGCGGATTCGTGACCATGCGAAAAAAATCAATCCTCGTATTTCCATTGAGTTTTATTTGATTAGTAGTGGCATTGAAGATGTACTGCGCCATACACAAATTGCCCATGAGTTTCATGATATTTGGGCTTCAAATTTTTCCTATGACGAAACGGGGGCGATCGCCTACCCGAAGAAAGTGGTGAGCTTTACGGATAAAACGCGCTATATTTTTCACATTAAAAAGGGCTTGTCTGTCGATGCGGTGCGGGGCAAACCCTTTGAGGTAAATCGTAAAATGCCGTCGGGGCGATCGCGTATTCCGCTCAATCAAATGATTTTTGTGGGGGATGGCTATACGGATATTCCTTGTTTTACTCTGGTGCGCAAAGGCGGTGGTATTGCCATTGGAGTTTATGACAATGAGCGGCGCGATCGCTGGGGTCGAGCTTGGGGGTTTGTGGAAGATGGTCGTGTATCGAATCTAGTACCGGCTGATTTTGAGGAAAAACGGGCTTTATCGAATTCCCTGATTATGGCCGTAGAAAGTCTTGCCCAAAAGATTTCTCTCCAGGGCAATATTTATCAGGGCTAAAGATGTTGCTGCCGCTTTCCAAAAACTATGTGATTTCGCAAATATTCGTTAGGGTTTCGACAAAGGTTGGATAGGAAATAGAAGCTGCTTCTGCACGGTGAATCTTTGTTTCGCCCTTGGCATTTAGGGCGGCGATCGCCAAACTCATGGCAATGCGGTGGTCGGTGTAGCTATCCATTTCAGCGCCGTTTAATGTTGCGCCGCCGGTGATTTCTAAACCGTCGGGATGCTCCACAATATGTGCGCCCATTTTGCCCAGCTCTGCCGCCATCACTGCGAGGCGATCGCTCTCTTTAACGCGTAGTTCTGCAGCATCTTTGATCATCGTTGTACCCTCTGCGAAACAAGCGGCCACTGCCAAGATCGGTACCTCATCAATGAGGCGTGGAATAATCTCACCACCAATGGTGCAACCCTTTAAGCGAGAATATTTTATCCGTAAATCCGCAACGGGTTCCCCGGCCACTTCACGGGGATTATCAAGGGTCATATCGGCTCCCATGAGTTGCATCGCTTCAATAATCCCTGTCCGAGTCGGATTAATGCCCACGTTTTCAATGGTTAGATCTGAGTCGGGCACGATCGCCGCCGCCACCATCCAAAAAGCTGCTGAGCTAATATCCCCCGGCACAACGACTTTTTGTCCCACAAGGGTCGGGCGAGGATCAATTGTGACGCTATTCGTTTCGGGATCAATGGCTAACTTAGCGCCAAAGGCGCGCAGCATCCGTTCACTATGGTCGCGGGAAAGGGCTGGCTCCGTCACTGTTGTTGAACCCTCTGCCAGTAAGCCCGCCAGCAAAACACAGGATTTTACTTGGGCTGAGGCGATCGGCGAATGGTAATGAATACCTCTCAGTTGGGAGCCTTTGATGCCGAGGGGTGCTAGGGAACCATCTTTTTTACCCCAAATTTGAGCACCCATCTCCTGTAATGGTTTAACGACGCGGGACATGGGTCTAGATCGCAGAGAACTGTCCCCGGTGACAGCAAAAAATTGCCCAGGTGAAGAGGCCAATAAACCGATCATCAAGCGCATGGTTGTGCCAGAATTGCCCGCATCAAGGACATTGTCTGGTTCTTGGAGATTACCTAAACCAACGCCCTTAACACGAACTTCGGTGGCATTAAGCTCAGAAATTTCTGCGCCCATTGCCGAAAAACAAGCCGCAGTACTGCGAGGGTCTTCCCCTAAAAGTAATCCTTCAATAATTGTCTCCCCTTCGGCGATCGCCCCGAGCATGAGTGCACGGTGAGAAATCGACTTGTCACCGGGAATTGTGACAGTGCCTTGGAGACTCAAGCCAGACTCTGGCGGCGTAATCACAAGCTGCTGATGGGGAGAAATTGTGTCTAGACGAATCATGGTTACTCTGCACTGCAAATGAGCGATGTCATATTACCGAATTTCCCTAAACATTGACTATTCACAATGGTAAATATCATATTTGAACCAGTATTTTGTTAAGCAAAAACACTTATCAGAATCACAAAAGTCAAGATTGCATGACATAAAGGCAGCCTGAAACAACGCAGAATCATTAAATGTCATGGAAAGCAGACTTATAGGGGATCCATCATTCACGTTCTTTGTTACAACATTTGTAGGCAGGCGATCGCCGTGCGTCGAAGCTAACAATAATTTCGTCATCGATAACCAACTAGAAGCGCAACGGAGGAGCAATCAAATGACCATGGCCAATAGCAATGGATTCGAAGAAAACTTCGAAGAGATGACCCTAAGGCAGCTGCGCAAAGTGGCAAGTAGACTCAATATCAGTCGCTATAGCCGTATGCGCAAGGATCAACTCCTTGCTGAAGTAAAGCAAAAAGCGAACTACAACACCAACCCCATAGCCGCAAAAGCACCAACAGAAGAAACAGCAAATCCCGTCAATCGTGAAGAGGAGGAAACCCTAGTGGAAGCAGCAAAATTTGAGATCGGTCAAGACAATCCTGTTGAGGAAGATCTAGCCACTGCTGATGAAGATCTCGGTGATCTTCCCGGTGGTTACGGCCAAAGTCGTATTGTTTTGCTGCCCCGCGATCCTCAATGGGCTTACGCTTACTGGGATATCCCCAACGACCACAAGCAATATCTCCGCAACCAAGGAGGTCAGCAAATTGCTTTACGTCTCTATGACGTTACTGATCTTGATCTCAACCACCAAGCCCCCCATAACGTTCAGGAATATCTCTGTGATGAAATGGCTCGGGAATGGTATTTCCCTATTCCGGTCAGCGATCGCGACTACATTCTCGATATTGGTTACCGTTGTGCCGATGGTCGTTGGTTAAGCCTCGCTAAATCTGCACCGATCCGTGTTCCTCCCGTTTACCCCAGCGACTGGGTTGAGGACATTTTCGTCACCGTAAATTGGGAAGAAGATCTTCAAGGCAAGACCGTTTACAATCTTGTACCGCCCGCTAAGAAGCAAGCAGAAGCAGCGGCAGCAGCAGCGGCGGCAGCAGCAGCAGAGAGCAATCCTATTTACGACGAAATCTTTGGTGATTTACAGTCCCTCGAAGCACAACGTATTGCGGGTTCTCTCTATGGTTCTATGCAACATGTTGCGGGTTCTGTACCACCCCAAGAGTCCCTCAGTTCCTATGTTTTCCCCTCTGGTATGGGCATGTGGGCTGTGCCGAATGCGTCTGGTCTCAGCAATGTTTCTGGCCTCAATATGTCCGGTGCTGGTTTTGCTTCTATGCCGCCCGCCCGTCCCCGCAAGTTCTGGCTCGTTGCTGATGCTGAGCTGATTGTTTACGGTGCGACGGAGCCTGATGCAACGGTGACTATTGGTGGTCAGCCGATTAAGCTCAATCCCGATGGGACTTTCCGCTTCCAGATGTCTTTCCAAGACGGCAATATTGATTACCCCATTGTTGCGGTTGCGGCAGATGGTGAGCAAACTCGTTCTGTTCACATGACCTTCGATAGAGCGACTCCTTCTCGTAATACCAATACGAAAGAAGATGCTGTAGAAGAATGGTTTGCTTAATCGCTTCCTAATTTCCAGTTTCACGTAAAAGGTCTATTGTCTCTTCGGTGCGCCGGGGAGATTTTTTGTTGGGTTTGCTTCTCTAAACGGGTAATTGCCCGCACTATGGCTTTTGCGCTAAATCGTGACAGGTTGTGGCGATAAATGCGTTAAAAAATAAGTCAGGTTAAAAACAGATTAGTTGAGGAATGTGGAAATGAGGGGCGATCGCCTTTTTGAGAGAAAACGAAGCTTTTTTGATCGTTGGGCACCGAACTACGACATTTTGTTGACGACACCTTTTTATCAGGCTGTCCATAAAAGAATGCTGGAATATACGGATTTTCCAGAGGATGGGTATGTGCTCGATCTCGGTTGTGGCACGGGTAAATTGTTTAAACGTTTAGGTGGCCTTTATCCTGATCTAACGGGAGTGGGTTTGGATTTATCGCCGGAAATGTTGCGACAGGCGAGAGAGAAAAATCAATGGGGCGATCGCCTCACCTTTACCCTCGGCAACGCAGAATCACAGCCTTTTGCAGACAATACATTTGATGCTGCCTTTAACACAATTAGCTTTTTGCACTACCCAAATCCCCAGAAAGTTCTAGGGGAAATGGCGCGGGTTTTAAAACCGGAAGGCAAATTTTATTTAGCGGACTATGGCAAGGGTGAATTATTCCAGGGCAGTGGGTCGCCTTTTTCACCGGGTGGTATTCGGTTTTATTCTCGCCAAGAACGTACTGAAATGGGCAATGCAGTTGGTTTAGAAACCGTGCGCCATGAATATTTGATGTTTGGCGTGCTGTTAACCATTTGGCAAAAACCTGACCTTTCTAATTAAGCAAAAAAATGGCGATCGCCAGAGATTATTGACCTCAAGAATGGCATTACTCTCAACAAGAGCTGATCGAACTAAAACCCTGTGTCAGTTTGCGGTGCATCACTGCGGGTGACTTGGGTTTGCCAAAAGGTATGGCGCACAGGACAGTTTGCTTGGTTTTTGGCGTTAACGATATCCCATTCGAGATTGGCAGTGTATTGATCAACAAATTCAATCGTGATATCACCCTCACAGCGAGTCTGCCCAATGCCCATCACCGTAAATTTTCCCTCAAGGCGATCGCCTGCCTCACAGCCCGACGTTTTAAAAACGCGAGCTAAGTTAATTGTGCCGCTATAGACCCTATTGCCAAACTCTGTTTTGACCTGTTCCAGCTGGCGATCGCCCCGACAAAGATTTTCTAGATCTTGAATCGTTGTACGGTTAGACTGCCATGGCAAAGCCTGCATTCCCGACGAGACAAAACCCATCGCCAACCAAATACCCACTGTGACAAATCCCGTTTTCATAGCCCCTATAGCCCCACTCAAAATACCACTGAACAAAGTATGCCCGAATTTCGCAAAAGAAACGAAAGCAGAAGATAAATCGATCACTTTAGATTAAAAAAAACTGCTTTTCTCGCAACCAGCATCAGAGCAATAGATTTTTCCTTGTCCAGTTAAAATACACATTTTTTTCTGAAGTAAATACCACATCAACTTTTTTTATCCCTTCATCATCGTTCATTACTCCTTTGACAGAAACCTAGCAGATACCCTTGATAACCACTGTAGAGTAATTGTATTCAAAGCCTTCTCCGAGCACCATATTCCTTAAGGAAAACCGAAGATTCAAGCAATAGAAGCAAAACAAAAGAAGATATATATAATATTATTATCTTGATTGAATTACATTAAACTAAAGCCTCCACAATTGACTAACTTTCGTCTAGTTCTCTGTTTATCAAAAAATGTGTATTGATCCCTTACTGAGATGGAGAAAATGTCATTCTAGATAGATATTTTAAGGTTATTTTCATAAAGAATGGATAGTGTGCAACAGATCCAACAGAAAATGAGATCCATCTTCCCAAGACAACCTTGGTTATTATTACTTCTGGCCGCCTGTGCCTACCTTGGAAATGTTTGCAATCTTAACTTGTTTTTTGGGATTGATTTTTTATTTGGTTCCATTGCGGTTTGGCTTGTCTTATTTATCTATGGGCCATTTTGGGCGATTATAACTGGATGCCTTGCTAGTAGTTATACCTATACGCTGTGGCATCATCCCTATGCCGTTGTAATCTTTACCGCCGAAGTTTTATTTGTTAGCTATTTATGGCAAAAAAATCGCCAAAATATCGTTGGTTATAATGCGGTCTACTGGCTATGTTTGGGGATCCCATTGGTTTTGATTTCCTATGGTTATCTGTTGCCTATGGATTGGCAAAGTACTTGGATGATTGCATTGAAACAAGCTGTGAATGGTATTTTCAATGTGGAAATTAGCAGTCTGATCATTACTTATATTCCTTTAAAAAAGGTTTTTTTTGACGAAGAAAATAAATCAAAATCTTCCCTTCAGCAAGTTATTTTCAATGTTTTAATTGCCTTTGTTTTGTTTTCTCTCTTAACTCAAATGGTGCTCTATGCAAATGAGAGATTTGACAAAATTACTCAAGAGGTTGAGCAAGTTTTAGTGCAATCTAGTCAAGGTCTAATGGAGGAGCTACGCCTGTCAGAAAATCAATATCTCTTGCCGTTAAATTATCTTGTGGAGTTGATCGCTCGGGGAGGTCTAGGGTCAGAAAATGTGGCGATCGCCATGGAAAGTCTGCAAACGTTGTTGCCTGAGCTGGACAGAATTAAGCTCTTTGACCAAAATGGGTCACTTCTTATGCAGCAAAGCCGTGACTCCTCACCGGAGCAGCAGGGGGGGATGATCCATGAGAGTATTCGTTTGAAATTTGAGGAGGCTCTCCAAACAGGCGATCCGGTGGCCGCTATTGAAAAAAAAGACGGGACTTTGCATTTGGATTACTATTTCCCACTGCCAGAGCGTCAAGGGGCAGTTTATGCAGAGATCAATGTCAATGTTTTAAATACTTTTTTACGGACTGAACTACGGGGACTGGGCATTGATCGGTTGCGGGCATTCATTGTCGATCGCCCAGCTCAGCAAATTATTGCGGATTCTGATGGACTGATGGCAGTGGGACAGCCTTGGACGGGTTTAGGGGAGCGGGATAATCAGCCGCTGTCTGAGGGGGTTTCTTTGTCGTTGCTGCCGATAGAACATGGGGTTCCTGCCATGAGTCGTTGGCGGCAGTCCGTTGGCGTGATTAATAGTCCTGTGCGTGATACTTTGTTGCCCGTCGATTTGTGGGTGACGCTTGATATTGCGCCCTACATCGAAGAGCTGGAAGTTCACTATATTCGCAGTCTTTCTCTCGTTTGGATTTTATTGTTGGCGACGGTGGTGACTGCTTTTTGGGTGAGTCGCTGGCTGGGTACGCCGCTGAATCGTCTGAGTGCAATGACGGCGAATGTGCAGGATCGATTTCAGCATGATCAGCAAATTATTTTGCCGGAGAGTCAGATTTTTGAGTTTGCTAATCTTAGTCACAATTTTCAGGTGATGTTAAATGTGCTGCAGGCGCAGTTTGAATCGATTCGGCATAATGCGGCTAGTTTAGAGGGGCAGGTCGAGATTCGCACGAATGATCTCTATGAACAGGTACAAAAACGCCATGCAACGGAGAAAAAACTTCGACAGAGTGAAGAGCGTTATGGGTTGGCGATCGCCGCCACCAATGATGGCATCTGGGATATTAATTTAGATTCCCACCATGTTTATTATTCTCCTGCGTGGATGAGGATTATTGGTTACGAAGATCAGCCTTTGCCCCATGTATATGAAACCTGGTCACGGCGGGTACATCCTGATGATCTGGCGATCGCCGAAGCCACCTTGCAAAAACACCTTGCGGGAAAAACGCCCCTGTACGAATCCACCCACCGCATTTTGCATCGTGATGGCGAGTACCGTTGGGTGTACAACAAAGCTAAATGTCTTCGCAACGAACGGGGTCTACCGTTTCGGATTGTCGGCACCATGACAGACATTACCGAGAAAATAGCCGCCGATAATCAACTTAAACTTGCCAAGGAAGAAGCCGAACAAGCGAACCGTACCAAAAGTGAATTTCTTGCCACCATGAGCCATGAAATTCGAACACCGATGAATGCCGTCATTGTTATGACCGGATTATTGCTCGATACCAAATTAAAACCCCAGCAAAAGGAATTTGTCGAAATTATTCGCAATAGTGGCAATAATCTTTTAGCAATTATTAATGACATTTTAGATTTTTCGAAAATTGAATCGGGGAAATTAGAGCTCGAAACTCAACCCTTTCAGGTACGCCAATGCATTGAAGAATGCCTTGATATTGTCGCGCCCCGTGCCAGCAAAAAATCCCTACACCTTGCCTATGTCATGGATGATCACCTCGCGCCTTGGGTGATTGGTGACATCACGCGTCTGCGGCAAATTTTAGTGAATCTTTTGGGCAATGCAGTCAAATTTACCGATCAAGGGGAAATTGCCATTTTCGTTCAGGCTAATGCTTGTGGTGTGGGAGCGCGGCGATCGCAGCTATTGACCTTTGCCGTCTTAGACACAGGCATCGGTATTCCGCCAGAGCGAATGGACAGACTGTTCCAGTCCTTTAGTCAAGTGGATGCTTCAACAACAAGACATTACGGTGGTACTGGTTTAGGACTTGCCATTAGTCAGCGTTTGGCCAAGGCCATGGGTGGCACAATTTGGGTAGAAAGCCACGGCAGTAGTGCTGGCGAAAAAGCAGAAGCTATACGCCCTTTACAGTTAGAGGGATATGATTTTGACCGTGTCCAAACGGTGTTCTATTGTCAGCTGCCTTTGGAAATTGCCCCAGACGAGGGTCTACCAGAGCAACAACCGCAGCTTACCGTCAGCAAACAATTGCTCAAAAAATCAGCGTTGATTCTGCATCCCAATCATTTTGTGTGCCGTAGTCTGGCTGCTCATCTGGCATATTTTGCTGTCCGTAGCCACATCGCCACTTCTCTAGCTGATGCCTTAATGCAAATGGATTCTGGTGAATTATCTGTTGATGTTTTCTTGATGGGTCATTGGGCGATGGAGGAGGATGAGTTACAGGCTCTCCAAAAGATTCGAGAGCGATATCCAAGGCTACCTGTTGTTTTGTTAAATGGCATTGGACAACAGCCAAGTGAGACATCCTTGTCCCAAGATAATTTTACGATTATTCTCAATCAACCTATTAAACGATCACAGCTGTATGGCAGTCTGATGTCGATGTTTACTCAGAAATCAAGTGCGTCGGACATGGCATCTCAACGGGGGCAGTTATCGGTCTTTGATCAGAGCTTTGGTGGCACTCATCCCCTAAAGATTTTGCTGGTGGAAGACAATGTCGTCAATCAAAAGGTGGCGCTTAATGTGCTAAAGCGATTGGGCTATAAAGCTGATGTGGCGGCAAATGGTTTAGAGGCGATTTGTGCTGTGGAGATTAGTGGCTATGACGTGATTTTTATGGATGTGCAAATGCCTGAAATGGATGGCTTAGAGGCGACTAGGGTGATCAAAGAACGTTGGCAATCTATTCATTTAACGGCTCCGCTGCCAATAATTATTGCGATGACAGCCAATGCGATGGCCGGCGATCGCCAAGCTTGCCTAGAAGCTGGTATGGATGAATACCTCAGTAAGCCCATTAAAATTCCAGCTTTAGTGACGGTGTTAGAACAAGCTGCCCAAACCCTTCAAAGGTTGCAACCTATGTCCGTTGAAAACAGTTAGCGACAAAAATAAAAAGGATTAAAAATCTGGTTGCCGGGTTGAGTCACTAGGACCAGAGCGATCGCCAGACAAACTGCGGAATTGCGAGCATCCGTCGCCAGCGGGAAGGCTCTTGCAAGAGGCGATAAAGCCATTCAAGGTGCAGCTGTTGCCAAAGTTTAGGAGCACGTTGTTTCAGGCCAGACCACACATCAAAACTCCCCCCCAAACCGAGCCATGTACTGTGGGGACAGAGATGACGATGGTGGCGGATCCAAAATTCCTGTTTTGGTACACCGAGACAGGTGAAAATCAACTGAGGCTGTAAATCTTGAAGTGTGATTTGCCATGCCTGCTCTGTTTCGGGGGTGAGATAGCCGTGTTGGGTGGTGATATGTAGCTGGGGATAATGTCGCAGCCATTTGTCTTTTGCCTTGTCGGCAACACCCGGTGCACCGCCAAAAAAAACCACTTGCCAATGATTTTTTGCCGCCCTTGCCAGCATGGCTTCTGCTAGCTCGATACCCGGAAAACGCGCTTGATTTTTGCCCTTAAGCTTGAGATAAAAAACCACCCCTGCACCGTCAGGAATCACCAAATCCGCCTGCTTGATCACCGTGGCGATCGCCGGATCCCGCTGGGTCATCATGGCAATTTCAGCATTTAGAGTGACAACATGAGTTCCTTCGCCCGCACAAATGCGGTTCGTCAACCATTGGGGATAGTCTCCGTGGAGATGAACAGGAATTTCAAAAACCGGCAGACTGGGCAATGCGTCAGTGGTCAACATAGACGGTTGGGTAGAGAACTCGTAAGAATGAGTCACAACGAACGACAAAATAGGGGGTTGGTTAAATATATGTCACACTTTACAGCGTTCAACTCTCCATTGTGTGAATTTTTTGTGGGATGACGGGAATTTTGATCCCGAAAAATCTAGGTTTCAGCTCTTAAGGTTGCAGGGGACTGGGGCGATCGCCCGGAGTGAATTGCTAGATGTTATAAAAATTTGAGTCTCGATCAATCACTGTCTTTAAGGCAAGGTTTAACGTGATATCGTTGCACACGGATATGAGCGATTATTACTGAGGCTAAAAAACATGGGTGTCCGACCAAAACTCATTATTCACGGTGGAGCCGGCAGCTCCCTAAAAGGGAAAGGTGGTTTAACTGCAGTACGTGAATCCCTCCATCGGATTGTCACCGCAGTTTATGACTTTTTAGAAAAGGGTGGTAGTGCCGTTGAGGCCGTAATTTTAGGCGCAAAACTCATGGAAGATGAGCCTCGGTTTAATGCCGGTACAGGATCGGTGTTGCAGTCGGACGGACAAATTCGCATGAGTGCCTCCCTCATGGATGGTTCAGCCCAAAAATTTAGTGGTGTCATTAATGTGAGTCGTATCAAAAATCCTATCGAAGTGGCGCAGGTTCTCCAGACGGAAACGGATCGTGTGTTATCAGATCTTGGGGCGGCGGAAATGGTGCGCGAATTACAAATGCCTATTCATAACCCCCTCACCGATTTGCGGCTCCATGAATGGCTGGCTGAGCGCCAAGGAAATTTCAGGAGCAGTATGGCGGGTGTTGTCGCTGAAGATGAAATGGCGAGTACGGCGCGGCGCGGCACAATTGGGGTAGTTGCTCTCGATCAAGACGGCAAGGTGGCTGCTGCAACTTCCACTGGTGGTAAAGGGCTAGAGCGTATTGGTCGGGTGAGTGATTCGGCTATGCCTGCGGGAAATTATGCGACAACTGTGGCGGGTGTGAGTTGCACAGGCATTGGGGAAGACATTATTGATGAATGTTTGGCCGCAAAAATTGTGATTCGGGTGACAGATGGCATGACTCTAGCTGAGGCGATGCAAAAGTCCATTGATGAATCTACAAAAAATCAGCGGGATCTCGGTGCCATTTCCCTTGATGTCCAAGGCAATATTGTGTGGGGCAAAACTAGTGAAGTTCTACTGGCGGCCTACCATGATGGTGATGCTGTTGGCGATACGCTGGAATGGCACATTGAACCGGGTGTTGGTTCTGTGTGATGAGTACCGTAGGGGTTTTAAATGATTCGTTTTATTTTGAAAAAACTGGCGATCGCCGTCCCGACGTTACTAGCCATTAGCTTTGTGATTTTCACCATTTTGGCCTTAGCGCCCGGTGACCCGATGAGTGAATTTGCCACAAATCCGGCCATCACCCCAGAGGTGCGGGAAGCGATTCGGCGATCGCTGGGTTTAGATCAGCCCTTTTATATTCGGTATGTGAAATGGCTCTGGGCGTTATGCCAAGGAGATCTCGGCTATTCCTTTACCAGTCGTAGCCCCGTGTTGGGTTTAATTTTGCAACGTTTGCCCACTACGCTCTGGGTGGTGGGGATTTCCTACGCGGTCAGTGCGGCGATCGCCTTTCCCTTGGGGATTATCTCAGCCATGCGCCGCAACTCTCTACTGGATCAACTGGCGACAACCTTTGCCTTTCTGGGCTATTCTCTGCCGACATTTTTTACCGGACTATTATTCATCATTATTTTTAGTGTGTGGCTGAAATGGTTGCCCTTTATTTATAACAGCACATTAGAAATCACGAATTTACAAACCCTATGGCAGCAGATCCAGCAGTCGATGATGCCCATTGTTGTGTTGGCGTTGTACCAGTCGGCCGTTTTGACGCGCTTCATTCGCAATGCCATCCTCGAAGAATTACCCCAAGACTATATCCGCACCGCCTACGCCAAGGGTTTAACAGAATTTGCTGTCCTCAGAAAACACATTCTCCGCAATGCTTTAATTCCCGTGGTCACATTAATGGCCATTGATATGCCCTCAATTTTTACGGGGGCGTTAATTACCGAACAAATTTTTCGGGTTCCGGGTATTGGCGCTCTGTTAATTGAGTCAATTAACCGCAATGACACGCCTGTGATTATGGGTATTACGATTATCTATGCGTTTTTGGTGGTGATTTTTAATGGGATCGCTGACCTCAGCTATGCTCTCCTTGACCCCCGTGTTTCTCGCTGAATCTGGGAATGCTGCCCAATGAAAAGTTTGCAAAATCAAAGATGCCTGATGTCTGAATTTTTGTGGCGATCGCCTATGGATTTAGCCATCGAGAACAAACAGAAAATAAATATTGATATTTAACGTGAGTTTTGCTTAAGCATGCTCGGAAGTACGACGCGGTGAATGGGAGAGC